>URLU01000046.1 GCA_900548765.1 uncultured Lachnobacterium sp. | reverse complement strand
TACAATTATGTTTCTTTTGCCTTTGATGTATTCACAATCATTTCAAATACAATCGGAATTATAATGCTTCTTCGTGACAGATGGGGTGCAAAAAAAGAAGGCTGATTTACGCCTTCTTTTTCCTATCTCTCCAACCAGTTCTTTACGTCTTTAAAGTCTATCTCACCTGATTCTACCCACTCACGGGCTTTGTCCACGCAGAACTTAACCCATGCATCCTCATCACCATCAGGACATTCCCTGAATTTGAATATGGACAGGCTGAAAAATGCATTATCCTTGTCCTTTACAGCAGTGTAAAAATGGGCTGTTTCGCCAAATTCTTCGTCTGTCTCAAATTCTATAACAACTGTGAGGGTACTGGTGCGCCCTTTGTGGTCTGTGTACTCTTCGAATTCCAGTTCTAATTCCTGTTCGTTCATGTGTGCTCCTTCCTTGTATTCCGTGTTTATATTCGCAACGTGCTCATCCCAGGAAACCTTCGTTTCAAAAAACATATTATTCATTACCCGAATAGCTCTTTGTGCAACTCGATAGTCCTGCCTAAGCTTCCACCATACAGAAAATAATAATCTATCTGATCTGTAACATCAGTATACACATATTGTCCATACATGGAAACATTGCAAAACAGAGCTGTCTTTTCTGCTGCCACCCCTATGCCATAGCCCTTGTCTGACAGAATCAGCGGCATGCGCATTGGCTTTCCTCCAAAGGAAATGTATCGGGCCTTCAGACTCAAATCCATCAAATCCGTTGCAAGGATTCCCTTTGACTTAATCTTTTCCTTTTTCTCAAAGTCAAAAAAGCTCCAGGACTCCCCGTTTTCTACCAGCCTTGGCTCCTTTTTATTTTCAGAAAGCAATAAGGTTCTGTCTGCATTTAAAAACCGGATGGCTCCATCTGCCTTTTCGATTCTAAGCAACAGTTTGTCTGTCCTGATCTCTATAGCAGATTTTGATTCCTTTGCTGTCCATTTTATCTCTGCCTCTGTCTTTGGAGTCCAGTAATTGTCATGAATTTTGGTGAGTTGTCCCTTGACAAAGCTGACTCTCACGCAGTCTGCTGCGATTGGAGTTAGTCTCAGCAAACCATAGTTACTGGCAATGTCTATGTATTTTTTTGTCTTCTTCACCCATTTTACAGCGGTATTCACCCTGGAATGTCCCTTTGTTTTCAGGACATTGTTGTCCGGTATGCTGCCGTAGAGGTAGGGTGAATTGTTTATCGGGCGCGTGTCTGCAGCTGTTGTCTTCCTCACCGGTATCTGTCTGGTCTGGGATTTCATGCTGCCACCAGACTTATCTTCCTCACGTTCTACAGCTGCTTTCTGTATATTCGTATTTACAGCCTGTTGCAGCTTATTATGGCTTGACTGAGGTATGTCCTGCAGCTTCCCTGCCACCACCACCTCCTGCGGTGCCATCTGCTCTGGCTTAGGAGCAATACGCTTTGGCCCGATGTAATGACGATTTTCCATCTCCCTGCTGCCCTCAACCCGTCTTAGCTCTATAAGCTCGCGCTGTGTAAGCTGCTGCTTGTCATACTCCTTCGCCTTGGTCAGGGTCTCCGCATGCAATTCGGTCAAGTGCTTATCCTCTGGTGCCTTTTCTGCAATCAGCTTTGTGAGATTTCCTCTGTGTAGTATGGCCAGCTCGTGCAGTGCACGGGTTGCAGCCACATACAAAAGCTTCACATGTCCATTGTCCGCCGGATATTTCCTCTCTGACGGGTCAAAAAGCAGGACTGCGTCAAACTCAAGTCCCTTGGTGTATGCAACCGGAAGTATCATAACCCCTGTTCCAAACTCTGCGCTCTCTAAATTATCATCCAGGATATCTATATATTTTTTCAGTTCCTTTGTGACCTTTTCAGCTTCCTTCTCATCCCTGCACACCACAGCTATGGTTTCATAGCCTGCTGCCTGCCAGTCCTGTATCGTCTGGGCACAGGCCGCCACAAGGCTCCTCACATCCCTGTATTCGTCAACCCTTACTGCATTTCCATGTCTGATTATAGGCTCCACCGGATATATCGAGAAATCGCCATGCCTCAATATCTCTGTGGCAAAATCGGATATCTCAACTGTATTTCTGTAGCTTTTGCGCAGGAGTCCAAATGCATCATAGGTTCCTGTGAGTATGAGTTTTCTAAGCTCATCCCAATCATTTAAGCCGTACTGGTAGTGTATATTCTGGGAGGTATCCCCCATAATTGTGTAGGTGCAGTTTCTGAGGCAATAGTGCAAGCAGGAATATGCCATCATGCCAAAATCCTGTGCTTCATCTATTACCACATGGCTTGCTTCCCTGATTGGGTCGGTTTCCTTTATTCTCTTATAGAGATAAGCCAATGCCGCCAAATCATATACATCAAAAGCTTCCTCAGGCATATCTATCTCATAGCCTGCCTCTGTCTGCTCCTGCAAAAATTCCTGATACAGCTCATATATGGAGCCATTCCATTCATCTTTCCCAAAGTATGCAGCATACTTCTTTTCCAGAGGCTTCTTTTCCCTGGCTGTAAAAGATACGTTTTTGCCCTGCACCTCATTCTCGTATTTTGAATAAATAATCTCATTTAGCATGATAATCTTACTCTGCATGGACATGGCTGTATTTTCCCTCAGGTAGGTGTCTATGAGATTTCTGCCCACAAGGATATTTCCTGTTTTTTCCATGTACACCTCATCACGCGGTATACATTTTTCCTCATATCTGACGCAGAAGGCTTCAAGGTCTTTAAACCACTTTAAGCTGCCCTTGACACTGTTTTTCTCATCATTTTTATCCAGACTCCTGACCAGGTATCTGCTGTCATCCCAGTCCTCATACAAAAGTCTGGTAAAAAGCTGCTCCATGGTCATCTGCTTCACGCCATACACATCCAGCTCCGGCAGCACACCGGTTATATAGTTGAGTAAAATCCTGTTGCTGCCTATTATGTAAAAATCCTCTGGTCTGAAATCATCCTCATAATTATACAGAATATATGAAATTCTGTGCATGGCTACTGTGGTTTTTCCAGAACCGGCAACACCCTGAATTATCACGTTTGTCTTTGGTGAGCGCCTGATAATCAGGTTCTGCTCCTGCTGGATTGTGGCTATAATTTCCCCCAGCACAGCCTTCTTGTTTTTCGCTAAGTACTTGGTCAAAAGCTCGTCATTTGCAACCACGTCTGAGTCAAAAAAGTCCTTTAGCTTGTCCTTTTCTATCTCATAGGTTCTCTTGCGTTCTAAATCAATTTCAAAGGTGCCCTCCGAACTGACTGTATACTTGCATGGTCCAAGAGAGTTCTCATAGTAGACAGAGGCAATCGGTGCCCTCCAGTCTATTACCAATGGCTCTGAGACATTTTTAGCAATTCCTACTCTTCCTATATAGTATGACTCTGGAAAATCCATATTCGGATCCTTGAAATCTATTCTGCCAAAATATGGCTTACTTCTGGCTTTTTCAAGTCTTGTCATGCTCCGCTTGGTTTCCTTAAGCTGAGCAGTTGCATTATTCCACAGTGCCAGACCTTCCTTGTCCTGGGTCTCATAGACTTCCATAAGGTCTGCTAAATCATCATTCAGTTTTCTTATATCCGCCTTTGCCCTGTCCAGGTTATCCTGGGCTGTGCCGATTATTGTGGCAAGCTGTTTTTCCTCATCTTCTTTTGTCAGCCCTGGGATTGGGTGCTGGTGGGCTGCTCTGCTTTGTTCTTTCATATGATACCTTTATCCTCAATCAACTTATAATG
The DNA here is from genome assembly GCA_900548765.1 of uncultured Lachnobacterium sp. Lineage (GTDB taxonomy): Bacteria > Bacillota > Clostridia > Lachnospirales > Lachnospiraceae > Roseburia. The sequence continues at coordinate 9,311 of URLU01000046.1, read as the reverse complement.
CTTCATCATGAAGTGCTTTATAGATTGTTTCTGCATTATAGTTTGGAGCGTATTGCTCGATAACATCATAAATCTGCTGTATTACAGCTGGAGACTCCTCTAGCATTTCTGCAGTTTCATTAACCGTACATCCTTTATTATATTTTTTAATTACCAATTCTATCTTGCCAGCATTTCGTCCCTTAAGCTCCGATTCCCGCAAATCATCTGCAAATAATTCTTTTAATGCCTCACACATTTTTCGTTCCTCCTTCACTTCTTTCCAATTTGCCCGCATGATTGTATCCGCTAATGCCTGATATAATTTTGAGTTTTTATTCTTCTCATATAGCTCTATAAATCTTCTGATTTCTCCGCCTGATTTTAAGTCATTTCTCAGATTATTCAGCCAGTAATTATTCTCCTTTGACAGAGCCGGAACAACTATGAGCTGGATTGGTATTGCATCTCCTAAGAGATAATATATCCCATCATCGGCACTCTCTACTGTAATACCTCTATCCCTTTCCAGCTTATTTAACATAGCTCTCGGATAATGGTAACATACAAAGCTTATTGTCAATTCCGTCGCCTGTATCCTGTCAACAGCCTCTGTATCTGATTTGTAAATGCAGGCATAGGCATAGGTTTTATAAAAATCATCTATATTCAAATCATCCTTTGGTGACTTGTATTCTATAATATTGTACTGCCTGAATATCCTTCCGATGTTCTTCTGTATCTTCACATGCTTATCATTTTTTACCAGCACATCAATCTGCATCGTTTTTTTTGTAAGCATATGCTCCGACTCAAATTCAAGATACTTTGCTTCATCACCCAATTCAATTTGCAGTGCCGCATCAAATGCCGGATGCCATTGTATTTTATCGTCCTTCGTATTCAATCATTTTCCCCCTTTATGATAATTGAATTTCCTGCTTTTTTCAATGTCTACATACAGTTTAAATATAAAATGGAATTTCCTGCCGAACCGGCTATGAACTCTGATTTTAAATTTACAGATAAGAATTCTGATATATAGTAGTATAGTTCCCTACTGGTGTGATGTCAACTATAATGCCGGTGCAGAGAACCTGCCACTGGCTGCTTTTCTTCATACTAAGGTTTCAAAAAAATGGTAACCCTCAGGCGGATTACCATTTACAAACCTTATATTAACTTCGTCAACTCACAATTTCCGCCCAGATTGTCCCAAAATCTCTCAAGCGGTGTATTCCGCACCCTTCCGATAATGCTTCCATTCATGGCACCATGCCCCACTATCAGGACGTCCCTGCCCTTCGAAAGCTCCGGTCTGATTACTTCATCCATAAACTGTCCGGTTCTGTCATAGAGCTCCTCAAAGCTCTCTGCATTTTCCGGCGGAATATAGTTGACAGGGTCTTTGAAAAGCTTATAGGCTTGGAGCTCTGGGTGCTCAAACACACTCTCTTCGCCTTCGCAGATGCCAAAGCTCATTTCCCTCAATCTGTCATCTGTAATAATGGGAATATCCCTGCCTTTTAAGACAAGCTCTGCTGTCTCATGCGCTCTCTTAAGCGGTGAGCAGTAACACACATCAATATGTAAATCCTTATATTTTTCGCCAGCCTCAAGTGCCATCCGGCGTCCCTCATCATTTAAAGGTATATCGGTGCTTCCCTGAAGTCTGTGCACCTTATTCCAGTCTGTCTGACCATGTCTCATGATATATAACATGTCATATTTCCTCTATCTTCCTGCATGCATCTGCTCACTGGTGATTGAGCACAAATATATGCTGCTAATTTTTATCAGCCGTATCTAATTTCCCATGTACTGGTCAATTCCGTTTGCAATTCCAGCCGCTATCTTCCACTGGTAATCATCTGATGCCATAAGCATATCCTCGTTAGGATTGGTCATATATCCCATCTCCACAATTGTCACAGGCACCTGACTCCAGTTTACTCCGCTCATGGTATCTGTCTCCCATACATATTCCTTATTGCAGCCTGTAGCACTTACCAGATTATCCAGAACCGCTGTGGACAAAGCCTTGCTCTGACTGTAAACACTTGCATTATATGGGTTTGACGCAGTCTGGCATATGGTCATGGCTCCACTCACCGATGAATTGTCAGAACCATTTGCATGTATTCTTATAAAAGCATCAGCTCCTGCATTGTTTGCCACTGCAGCTCTCTCACTGTTGCTTATATTTACATCATTTGTTGTACGGACCATGATTACCTCATAGCCCCGCTCCTCAAGCTCCTGCTGCAGCTTGAGAGCAACCTGAAGGGTCAGCTCATACTCTGCCAGTCCACTTGACACACCTCTGGTTCCACCTGCTACCTTTGCCTTGGTTTCGCTGGCTCCCGGTCCTATAGGTTCCTGGGACGAATCCCCTGTCTGCTGGTGTCCTGCATCTATAACCACCAGATTGCCATTTCCTGTTGCAGACGGCACCTTTAAATACTCACTTGCCACATAGTATCTGGCTTCGTCTATATAGACCTCGCTCCACTCACCATCGTCCGATATTCTGTAGACATCGGTTCTATTTGGAAGCTTTTTATAAATATCCGAATCTGTAGACGGCTCCATCCGCACATTAACCGCGCTTGTTGTCCTGACAAGCTCAAGCTGCGATTCATCGAGCTCTTCCTTCTGCTTCACTATCTCAGTCTCAGTTTCAGTTTCCGGCTCCACCTCTGATACGGCTTCTGTGTCTATTGCATCCTTGTCCGCCTCATCTGTTACTGATTCAGCGTCAGCAGCTATCTGTTTACCATCTGCTCCATTATTTGCGGTCTCCTTGCATCCCACCACAAGTACCGCCACCATAGTGACGCAGATCAGTGTTCTTATAATCCTTTTTAAATTTTTCATAACAAATAAGGACCTCCTGTCAGATAAATTTATTTAATCCTTCTATATATTTATCATAACTACAGAGTCCTTGTAAATACCAATCACATCTTGAGCAGGAGTTTTCAAACATTTCTCTGGTCATAGTTTCCCTGATGTAACGCATTAGCTCTGACGAATCATATTCCTCATTTTTGCGCAAAGAAAGCACATCCAGCAAAGCCTCATCCTTGCTCTTTACTTTATCACAGTCAAGAGTGCATACCCTTCTTTCCTTGTCCTGATTTGGGCATTCACTGCACACCACATCCGGGGTCACCTGCAGCCTGAGTCTGGTTCCTTCCTTAAGCCTTGCCACAACGGTGTCCATATTTTCTGTAAATTTCTCACTGTAGCCCTTGCCCACATAAAGCGGTGCACACAGCAAGTGATGCACTCTCAAATTCATTTTCTATTCCTCTTTTATTGTCTTTGTAACTGCTCGTCCAGAAGCTGTGAAAAGCTTCTCTCAGCAATTTTCCGGCTCACGCCCGCAACCCTTTGGGTCTTCTCATGCCTCGTAGAATCAAATACAAAGTGCTGCATAGGGAGTATTTTGTTGAAATCCATTCTTTCTACACTGCTAATATTGTCCATACCATCATCCTCCTTGAATCAAGTAAACACAACTACACTATATATTGTTCTTATTTTATATATCGACCACTAATTATAGTTTGTTAACCCAAATGATAACTTTTATTTGCAATATTGCGCAAATTATGATATAACCGCATATGGCTGTATAATCTAAAGGATCATGAAAATGCCAGATTTAAACATCGGTTCAAGCCACAGCTTTTCCTGCATTCTTTGGTATACATCAACAGGCTTATAATATAAAGCCAGCCATAACATATAAAAATATGAATATTAAGAAACGATTTAAAATGAAAATAAAAAATTTAGACCCAAAACAGAAAAAGAAGCTCCTTATTATATCCTTGGTAATCATAATCTTTGCAGTGATAGTCACTCTTGTCACAAAAAAGATAATATACGAGGTAAACAAGACCATAGAAGAGACTGCTGCCCAGGCCGCATCAGAGGCGTATGAGCAGGCCTATCAGGCTGCTGTTGCTGCCGATCAGGAGCAGGAAGTCCACTCTCTGATGGATGATGGTTATCTGCCACTAAACGACTGCATGACTCTGGCTGGCTATTCACAATCGGAGATCACGCCTTCCAGATATGCCAAGACCATTGCCTCTATACCGGTAGATGTGGTCTTCAACTTTGCCGCAGATATATGCCACAAAAATGAATACGACTTTGATTTAACCAATATGCTCTACACTCTTAGAGATGTGACCTATATAAGGAAAGAATGTATATCTGCTATCACCAACTATGACTTTGAGCTGGACGAGGACTACAATATAAGTGCTGTCCCAGTGGATGACAGCTATGATTATTCAGCCCACGAGTGGACTGCTTGTCAGCTTATTGCCCATGCCGGCGGCGGATACCGGGATACCTATGGTGGATTTTATTCTTATTACACCAACTCCTATGATGCCCTGGTGCAGAATTATAATCTTGGAGCAAGGGTATTTGAATTTGATTTTTCACTGACCAGTGATGGCAGACTTGCCGCAGTCCACGACTGGAATGATTTTGGAAATATGAACGGACAGCCCATGTCCTCTGAGGAATGGGCAGAAACTGCTACTGTGGCAAAGCCTCTCACCGACAGGACTTTTACTTCTATGTTTATAGAGGACATTCTGGATCAGATGATGGTCAATCAGGACATGTATCTGATTACTGATGTGAAATACGACAACTCAACTCAGGAAGAATTTGAGCATGAATTTTCTGCCATATATCAGGCGGCTATGGACCGCGACCCTATGCTGATTAATCGTATTGTTCCGCAGGTGTACTCTGAGGAAACCTATGACTGGATTATGGATGTGTATAATTTTCCAAGCGTGATATTTACCTGCTACAAGACCGAGGCTGACGCTGACGAAATTATCAGCTTTTGCAGCAGCAAGGACAATATCCATGTGATTACAGCCAAATATCAGGATAAGCGATTTGACGAGGACGCTGTGGCTAGTATACATGAAAACGGCATGCTGTTTTATAATTATACCGTGTCTACGTTCACCAAGATGTATGATGGACTGTCAAAGGGAGTGGATGGTATCTACAGCAACACACTCTTGCCACAGGATTTTGATGTGTACTACATTTCTAAGAAGCACTAAGTCAGAATAAGTAATTGTATAACCCCAAAAAGCTGCCAGGCCACTGGCAGCTTTTATTGTATCCTTTGGATTACAAAAACCGTGGTCGTGACCTTACGGCCACTCCACGGCATGTTCTAAGAGACAGTCAGATAAAAGACTGTAATATTTTCCCAGCAGATGAACCTCATCATAAGTGTATTCCGGCAGCAGATTTCCATCCTTATCTACAACCAGCTCATTTATATCCACATAAAATATGCTCTTGTTGTCTGCCAGCTCCGATATTCTCTCATTTCTCTGTGAGATATTCTCATTGCTGAAGATTGGATCTGACTCTGATTTTTCCTTCTTTACGTGCATTATTCCACACAGGAAAATCGCCGCATCCGGCTGAAGCTCTCTAATGTGCTCCACCGCATGTCTGTAATTCTCCATAAAGGAATCGATTGTGCCTATGCCGATTTCATTGATTCCGATTTCCAGATAGATTTTCTTATACTGGTTTTGGGAAAGTGCATTCTCCAGCGTTTCCTTTGTTGTAGCTGACACCTCAAGGGGCTCGTCAAACATATTGTAAACCGTGAGCCCTTCCTTACAGTAAAAGGCTGCATTCTGTATTCCTGCATAGAGCTTTATTCCAACCACTCTGGAATCCCCTATGAAGGCAGCGTCATCAAAATAACTGGCATCCTTGGTCACAAACTGCTTTTCCTGAGGCACTTCCTCTGGTGGCTTTGAATACACAAGGTCTGAACTCTCTGTTGAAGCTTCTGTGCCATTCTCTGCTGTCACGTCCTGGAGCTTATCCTCCACGTTCTCAGCAGACGCTGTATCTTTTTTTTCGTCCTCATAAGCAGGCGGCTCCTCAGCAGGCTTTTTGACCTGAGAATAGACCACCATGATATTCATTATCACAATACTTGCTAAAAATAAATTAAAAAACAAACTGCGTTTTATCTTTTTCATTGTTATTCATTATCTCTCTAAAAACCACTGTACATAAACGGATTATTTGCTCCCTTATGAATCTGATATGCACAAAACCAGAACACACCTATCAAAAGCAGCTTAAAGACTACATAATCCTTGAACTTATTATATAGTTTATTCACCTGCGGCAAAGATACCACAAAAGCAGCAATTATAATCAGCGCAAAATCTTTTCCGTAGTATATAAAATCACCTGTATTTACAGCTTCTCCAGTGCCCCAGAAAGGGAAGAGACGTGTAAAATATACTCCAAGTGATTTAAAGTCCGTTATAGCAAAAATCACCCAGGTAAGCGGAATTATAAGCCATATATATACAGTAGATATAATCCTGTGCTCCTGTAAAAATTTACCATATACAAACTTCTCCAGTATTATGAATAAAACCAGTACTCCTGCCCAGATGAGATAGTTTAAGGTAACTCCGTGCCATATACCGGTTAAAGCCCATACCACTAAGAGATTAATAAGCAGTCTGGCTTTTCCACACCTGTTGCCCCCAAGGGGTATATATACATAGTCCCTGAACCACTTACCCAGAGTAATGTGCCAGCGCCTATAGTACTCACTGACAGTGGCAGAGGCATATGGATGGTCGAAGTTCTGCGGGAAGTCAAATCCCATCATCTTGCCCAGACCAACCGCCATGATACTGTAGCCCCAGAAATCAAAGTAGAGCTCCATGGAAAATGCCATAGCTCCAAGCCATGCCATAGGTGTCGATATACTGTCAAAACCAATCATCTGTACATCATTCCACAGTATAGCGATTTTATCCGCAATCAAGGTCTTAAAAGCCAGACCTATAACAAATTCCTCAAGTCCGTTTTCCATTTTAGTCCATGACACAGACCTTTCCTTTAGCTGGGGCTTTATATCGCGGTACTGGACAATCGGTCCCTGCACCAGCTTTGGAAACATGGTCAGATATGCTCCGAACTCTGCAAAGCTGCCAATCGATGCCTTGCCATAATATATGTCCACGCCACAGCTTATCGCCATAAAGGTGTAAAAGCTTATGCCAAGTGGAAGTGCCTGTACTTTATACTTAAAATACAAAAGCACTCCAAGGTCTATGACCAGCATTGCTCCAAACAAAAGCTTTTTACACAGATCCCTGTGGTTTCTCATAATAAACAGCAGTATATAATCTATAACTGTTATGCCAAGCAGTACTGCCAAATTCTTCCAGTTACCAAAAGCGATAAATACAATACTAGCTAAAAACAAAATTATATTTCTGTATTTAGATGGTGATACATAATATATCAGAAAAAAAACAGGTAAAAACCTTAATAAAAAATTCAGTTCTGTAAATCCCATAAACGCTCCTACTAAGTATCGTATTTCTTCTTTTGTAAAATTAAATCAAGCTTTGATTTTCTCGACATTTGCTTGATATAGTACTCTCTGGACATCGCCTCATGCTTTGTCTCGTACTCTTCATAATACACCAGCTTAACTGGCAGTCTGCTCCTTGTATATTTTGCACCCTTGCCACTGTTGTGTTTTCTGATTCGTGCTTTTACATCTGTAGTATAACCTGTATACAGACTTCTATCCGCACATTCTACTATATAAGTATAATACATATTACAAACTATAAATTAAAAAATTCCTTAATTTGTTCCAGAATGATTTCCATAAGCCTGGTGCGTGCCTCAATGCTGGCCCATGCAATATGAGGAGTGATAATTAAACGCTCTGAATCCTTGATGCTTCTAAGCGGATTGTCCTCACTCATAGGCTCCTGTGACAGCACATCCAGTCCTGCTGCCGCAATCATCCCTGTGTTTAATGCCTCAGTCAGGGCTGCTTCATCAACGATTGGACCACGTCCAAGATTAAGAAAAACAGCCCCCGGCTTCATCCTGGCAAAAGCCTCACGATTCATAAGTCCTAAGGTATCATCTGTAAGGGGCGCATGCACAGATACGATGTCCGACTGCTCTAACAGTTCATCAAAGCTGACCCTATTATAACCCTTTTGATTATTTTTACCACTGGTAGAAAAATAAATCACCCTGCAGCCAAAACACTTTGCAATATCAGCAACCCTGCGTCCGATATTGCCGAGACCGATTATGCCCCAGGTCTTGCCTGAAAGCTCATTAAACCTATGGTCAAAATGAGTAAACATGCTGTCATTTACATAATTTTCATTTTTCACATAATCGTCATAATATCTGAGTTTTTCCATCAGGTAAAAAAGCAGGGCAAAGGTATGCTGTGCCACGCTCTCTGTAGAGTAGCCGGCTACATTTCTCCATTCGATGCCTCTCTCAGCCAGATAAGCCTTGTCCAGGTTGTTGGTTCCTGTTGCAGTCACACAGACCAGCTTAAGCTTATCTGCTTCCCCAATGGACTGCTCATTGATTTCAGTCTTGTTGAGTATAATCACGTCCGCATCCCTTGTTCGTTCCCTCGCCTCTTCCGGTGTGGAATACGGATATCTGACCACTTCTCCAAGCTGGTCGTAGCCCGACAAATCTATATCTTCCCCTATTGACTTTGCATCCAAAAAAACTATCTTCATGCCCACTTCCTGATTTCCTGCTTTATTGCTGTTTATTTTAATATACTACTGAACAGAGAATCTATACTCTGTCTGTGACCTGTATTCCTCTCCAGCCTTAGTAATTGGAGTCTTGAAGTTTGGCTCATTTACAGAATTTGGGAAATACTGTGTCTCAAGACAGAATGCATTTCTGTTGTGATATGTCACACCGCCTTTGCCTGGCTGGCCATCAATGAAATTAGCTGAATAAAACTGGATTCCCACTGTGTCTGTGAATACGTCCATCCTGATTCCAGTCTTATCTGCTACAGCTGTTGCAGCACGCTCCATTCCATCTGAATCTCTGTCGATTGCAAAGTTGTGGTCATATCCGTTTCCGAATTTGAGCTGCTCATTATCCGCATTTATATCCTGTCCGATTGCTTTTGCTGTTGTAAAATCAAAAGGTGTGCCTGCAACTGGTGCAAGCTCTCCTGTAGGAATAGCCTTTGAGCTCTTAACCGGTGTATAATGAGATGCCTCAATCTGGAGCATTGTCTTGTACACATCACCTGAATCATGTCCATTCAGATTAAAATATGTATGGTTTGTAAAATTAAACGGTGTTGTTTTATCAGCCTTACCTGTGTATGTGATAACTAATCCGTTATCATCCGTAATCTCATAGGTAACTGTCATCACTGCATTTCCAGGATATCCTTCCTGTAAATCAGCATCCTCAATCTCGAAAGT
>URLU01000045.1 GCA_900548765.1 uncultured Lachnobacterium sp. | reverse complement strand
ACAGGAATGTAACGATTAAGAGCTGGGTTGACAATAATAACGCGAATTGTGAGAAAGAGTACAGGGGAAGATATTACCGTATCAGTGTCAGTGCAGTGACCCAGAATGGTGTGATCAGGGGATACATACTCACATCTGTGGACATAACAGAGGAGAAGAAGAAGGTCAGTCAGATGAAATCCCTCAAGGAGGCAGCTGAGAATGAGACCAGAATTAAGGGAGAATTTCTTGCAAATATGAGCCATGATTTAAGAAGCCCCCTCCATGCCATTATCGGCGGAAGCGATATATTGCTCAGCAAAAATGACATACTGCTTAAAAACAGAAATATGATCTACCAAATCAGGGAAGCAGGAATCCAGTTACTTGATATGGTAAATGACATACTGGATTTTTCAAAGCTTGACAAGGGAAGGCTGGATTTGGAGCACAGTGAGTTTGATATGGACGGACTGTTTACCAATCAGGCACATAACTGCGTCGTGCTTCTTAAATCGACACCTGTTAAGTTTTACCTGAATATACATGACAGGCATCCAAGGACTCTGATAGGTGATGAGCTCCGTGTAAGGGAAATCGTGCAAAATCTTTTATCTAACGCAATCAAATTCACCAAGGAGGGCGAGATAAGGCTGGATGTATACTGTGCATACTTAAGCCCTGAAAAAGTCAGACTCACAATCCTTGTAAAAGACACTGGAACAGGCTTAAAAGAGGAGTATAAGAATTCAATTTTTGAAAATTATGTGTCATATGGTACAGAGGGCGCCTGCGAGGGCACAGGACTGGGACTTACCATTGTAAAACAGCTCTGTGAAAAGATGGGTGGCAGTGTCAGTGCAGAGAGTGATGGAGAGACAGGCACGCTTATGACTGCAGTCATATATCTGGACGCTGTGGCAGACAATGTGAGGGCTCCTATTTCTATGGATTCGGATCCTATGGCAGCCCTGCCGAGCAATTTTGAAATAGCCAGACCTTCATGGGAATACCCGGAGGCAAGAGTACTCATGGCAGACGATATGTCTGTTAATCTCAAGATATTTAAGGAGATGGTCAGACCATGGCAGTTTAAGCTGGATATGGTGAGCAGTGGAAAGAAAGCAGTTCAGGCAGTGGAAAATCAAAAATATGATTTGATTATCTTGGACCAGATGATGCCTGGAATGACAGGGGAAGAGACAGCCAGAGAAATCCAGAAGATATGCGATACACCACTTGTAATGCTGACTGCGGATATAACGGACGAGATGAAGCAGGCGAGCAGGAAATGTGGATTCATAGAGTTTCTGGCAAAACCAATCGAGCAGGAGAAGCTAAAGAGAGTCATAGAGAAGCTCCTGCCAGAGAAATATCGCAAGCCGGCGCAAAACATCTATATTGATAAGTCGCCAAAGCCTGACCGGGAGGAGAAGCTTGAAGCATATTATACTTCCTTAAAGAGCTATCAGAATGAAGTGTCGGATATTAGAGACCAGCTTTTGGACTATTATAATCATGATTTGGAAGAATTCAGGATTAAGGTGCATGGCATAAAGGGTATCAGCAGGCAGCTGGGGAAAAACAGGATAGGAACCCATGCTGAAATCATGGAGATGGCGGCTAAATGCCATAATACCCAGTTTTTAGATGCGCATTTGTCGGACTTTATGGAGGACATTGACGTAGCTCTTGAGATGACAGCCCTTGAAATCGAATCTGTAAAGGAAAAGCTGGACAAGGGAAAGAACAGAACGTTAAGAACAAAGATGACAGATGAGTATATAAATGAACTCTTTGACAAGGTAAAAGAGGGCTTTGAACACTACAATGTGACAATGATAGAGGCTGCTATGGATGGGCTTAGAAAATGTTATCTGACAAAGGAGCAGAGCCAGCTGGCAGAGGGGCTGCAGGAAGCCTTTGATGAGTTTGAATATGAAAAAGGCCTGGCACTGTTTGAAACTGAAGTATGCAGATAAGCTGAAAATAACTCCGAATGCAGGAGAAAACTGCAGTCCGGAGTTATTTTTTAGAGCTATAATTTTCTATGCAGAAAGGCTTTTAATTTCTCAATGTGTAATGGCTTGCCCTGAACTGCCTGCACCTTAAGACGGTTTTCTTCGTTGAAGCCCACTAGTATATCGTGGTTTGCCTCCGACAGATAGTCAATAATACCATCAATGTCTGACTTGGTATTTTTCGGACAATGAATGTACATATGTTTGTTTGCCGTGATATGCAGAGTATAGGATATACTAAAGTGATACCACAGGAACTTGTGCAGGGTAGAATACTTGTAAATCCATAAGATTTCCCGTATAGGCACAATTGCATTTCCGTAAGGTGATGTCAGTATGAAATAATGCTCAGTAATAAACATATCCTCGGTAGCAAGCTGTGGGAGCGTAGCCAGCTCCTCATCTGCCTCCTCAAGCATCCGTCTTGGATTTCCAAAGACCATCAGGTTCTGGCATGCCGGCGACAAAAATGGGAACTTAATGTACAACAGATATAAAATCAGACATATAAGTGCATAAGCTCCAGTGCCGAAAAAGGCGGCAAACATAAAGATTGTCGAGGGCATATGGTAGTCCGGCTCACTGAAAAAGTAATTAGGCAGCTGACCGGATATACCCTCTGTGGTCCAGGACAAGTCCTTTGCCAAAACAGACAAAAGCTGGCTGTAGGAGTGCTGTCTCTTTACCATTTTTCCAGTGACCTGTATATCCTTGATGGTGGGAAGCCCCTCTTCGCAGGTCTGCGGCGAGAGCAGGACTATCACAAGCTCGTCACAGTACTCACCATAGTAAAAGTAACCCTCTGTGGTACCGCGTTTTTCACTGGTGTATCCCGTAAAGTTTAATTCGCTGAAGGATAACTTTACATAGCGGTCTGTGTTTTTATAAATATTTGCAAAAGACACACCATTTGAAACAGTCTGTGGCACCAGCATGCTGTGCATTGGCAGAATAAGCCAGGACAACAGGAGCAGCACAAGATATACTATTGGTGAAAAAAGCCTCCGTTTGTAAAAGGCTTTGATGTTTCTTGTTATAAAGTGTTCGTAATTATCAATCATAAGAGAATTATAATGGTTTAGCAGACAATAATCAACCTTGCTTTTCCTATAAAAAGTTGTTAGTATTATGAAGAAAATAGGAGAGAATATGGATAGTTATACAAGTTTTGCACAGGTGTATGACCTGTTTATGGACAATGTTCCCTACAGGGAATGGTGTGAGTATATAAAAGATATACTCAGTCAATATGGAATCAAGGATGGACTGCTTCTGGATCTGGGCTGTGGCACCGGAAAAATGTGCCGGATAATGTCAGACTGCGGCTATGATTTAATCGGCGTGGACAACTCACCGGAGATGCTTGAAATTGCCAGAGAGCACAGTGAGGACAATACCTTGTATCTCAATCAGGATATGAGGGAGTTTGAACTGTATGGTACGGTGCGGGCCGTCTATTGTGCCTGTGATAGTGTGAACTATATTTTGTCAGCGGAAGAGCTCATTCAGGTTTTTAAGCTGGTGAATAATTATCTGGATCCAAGAGGCTTATTTATATTTGACTTTAACCCGGAATACAAATACAGGGAGCTTCTGGCGGATAACACCTTTGCAGAAAACCGCGAGGACAGCAGCTTCATCTGGGAGAACTATTATGATGAAGAAGAAGAGATTAATGAGTATGACCTGACTCTTTTTATAAAGGATGAAAATCAGCGATTTGAGCGGTTTTGCGAGACTCATTACCAGAAAAGCTATAGCCTGGATGAGATGCGAAGCATTGTGGAAGCAGCAGGCATGGAATTTGTGGCTGCCTATGATGCCTATACCACATCACCAGTCAGGGATGACAGTGAGAGAATAACAATAATTGCCAGAGAAAAAAAGGTGGCTGGCAAAGTGTACAAGGAGATATAAAATGTCAGATTATATTGTAAGAGCAACGGCGGCAGACAGCAATATCAGAGCGTTTGCCATAACATCAAAGCAAATGGTGGAGGATGCCAGAAGGCACCACAATACATCACCGGTTATGACTGCAGCCCTGGGCAGACTGCTCTCAGCAGGAGCCATGATGGGAACCATGATGAAGGGGGAGAAGGATTTGCTTACTCTCCAGATTCAGTGCAGTGGACCGGCAAAGGGACTGACTGTGACAGCAGATACCAATGGAAATGTAAAGGGCTTTGCCGTAAATCCACAGGTGGAGCTGCCAAACAGACCAGATGGCAAGTTAAATGTAGGAGGAGCCCTGGATTTGGGCATTTTAACCGTAATCAGGGATATGGGACTTAAAGAGCCATATTCAGGTCAGTGCGAGCTTAAAACAGGAGAAATCGCAGAGGATTTGACCTATTATTTTGCCACATCAGAGCAGATTCCGTCAGCAGTAGGACTTGGCGTGCTTGTGGATAAGGACCTGAGTGTCAAGGAAGCAGGTGGATTTATTATCCAGCTTATGCCTTTTACACCAGATGAGGTAATAGACAAGCTTGAGAAAAAAATCTCAGAGATTGACTCTGTCACAAAGATGCTTGAGAGAGGACTTACTCCTGAGCAGATATTAGAGGAAATTCTGGGTGAATTTGGGCTTGAAATTACAGACAGGATGGACACAGCCTTTAGATGTGACTGCTCAAAGGAGAGGATTTCACGCGCTATCTCAACCTTAAGTAAGAAGGATTTGGATGATATCATCGCAGATGGGGAGAGCATTGAGGTAAAATGCCAGTTCTGCAACACAGCATATAACTTTGATATAGATGAATTAAAGGAGCTTAGAAAGTAAGTGAAGCATGGATTTGTAAAGGTGGCAGCCATAACGCCAAAGATTAAAGTGGCTGATACAGCATATAACAGTGGTCTTATAATGGAAGCAATGGAGACTGCCAGTCAGGCAGGGGCAAAGGTTGTTGTGTTCCCGGAGCTTTGTATAACAGGCTATACCTGTGGAGACCTGTTCTGGCAGAATAAGCTTATTGTGTCGGCAAAGGAAGAACTCTTAAAGATTGCTGCAAAAAGTAAAGATTTGGATGGTATCTTTTTTGTGGGACTGCCATATGACATAAACGGAAAGCTTTATAATATGGCGGCAGCAGTGTCCGGTGGAGAGGTCATTGGTATGGTGCCAAAGACTTTTATTCCAAACTATAACGAGTTTTACGAGGCAAGATATTTTACATCCGGAGAAAATCTCTGCGCAGTAGAGTTTCTGCCGGATGGTACGGAGGTCTATGTAGATACTGATTTGATTTTCAGATGCGAAGACCTGCCACAGCTTAAGATTGCAGCAGAAATCTGTGAGGACTTATGGACACCGGAGCCGCCCAGCATCAGACATGCCATGGCAGGAGCCAATGTAATTGTAAACCTGTCAGCCTCAGATGAGAATACAGGTAAGGCGCAGTACAGGAGAGAGCTTGTATCAGGACAGTCTGCAAGACTTATCTGTGGCTATATCTACACATCTGCAGGCGATGGAGAGTCCACTCAGGATGTGGTCTACTCAGGACACAATATAATAGCAGAAAACGGAAAAGTGCTGGGTGAGTCAAAGCGTTTTGCAAACGAGCCTGTATACACAGAGTTTGATGTGGCGCGTCTTGAGTCAGAGCGCCGCAGGATGAGCACATTTGTTACAGAGGATACACATACAGAAATTGGATTTTCTCTTAAAATAGAGGATACAGAGCTTACCAGATATATTGACCCGGCACCATTCGTGCCGGGCAGCAAGCATGACCGTGACATGAGATGTGACGAAATACTTATGATTCAGGCAATGGGACTTAAGAAGAGACTGGAGCACACCGGCTGTCAGAGTGCAGTAATCGGCATATCAGGAGGACTTGATTCAACACTTGCCCTGCTGGTTACAGTCAGAGCCTTTGATTTGCTGGGCATGGAGCATAGCAGGATTGCAGCAGTAACCATGCCAGGCTTTGGCACAACAGACAGAACCTATGATAATGCGGTAAACCTCATCAAGTGTCTCGGTGCAGAGTTTATTGAAGTAGATATAAAAAATGCAGTAAATGTGCACTTTAATGATATAGGACATGACCCAGCTGTCCATGATGTAACCTATGAAAATGGTCAGGCGAGGGAGCGCACCCAGATACTAATGGATTTAGCAAACAAGAAAAACGGCATGGTAATCGGAACCGGTGACTTGTCAGAGCTTGCTTTGGGCTGGGCTACCTACAATGGAGACCATATGTCCATGTATGCGGTTAATGCATCTGTACCAAAGACTCTGGTGCGGCATCTGGTAAAATATTATGCTGACACCTGTGGCGACGAGCTTTTAAAGAATACCCTGCTTGATGTGCTTGACACACCGGTATCACCGGAGCTTCTGCCACCGGAGGAGGGAAAAATATCGCAGAAGACAGAGGATCTGGTTGGCCCTTATGAGCTTCATGATTTTTTCCTCTATTATATGCTTAGATGTGGATATGAGCCGCTTAAGATTTATCGTCTGGCCAAGCTTGCATTTGAGGGCAGATATGATGATGAATTTATAATGAAATGGCTTAAGACCTTTTACAGGAGATTTTTTGCCCAGCAGTTCAAGCGTTCATGTCTGCCGGATGGTCCTAAGGTTGGTAGTGTTGCGGTATCGCCTAGAGGGGATTTGCGTATGCCGTCGGATGCTTGTGGGAGAATATGGATGGAGGAGCTGGAGAAAATTTAGTGAATTCAGATGCAAATACAGTTACCAATGTATTTAGTACTTTGTTTGAGATGTGATGACAGTGGCAGCTTATCAATGAGTGACCCTAAAAGATTGGAAATGTCCCAGTGGAGAGGACAAAATCTTTTAGGGTACGCGCTTGTGATGATAAGGAATAAACTAAGAGATGCTTAAAAACTGCCGCTTGGAAATAGTTCAAGTCAGCTGGATTATTTTTTCAGCTCTTTAAATTCCTTTATTATCTTATACTCATAGAACACAGCAATAATCACAATCACTCCAATTATTATCAGGCTGTAGGCGTTATTAATACGAATTCGCAGTGCGTCAAACACACATGGAATCAACAGCCCAAGGATAAACACAAACTTAACCAGCCTTATCATGCGAAGCGAGTATTTCCTGATTTTGCCGGTACAGACTTCGACCGGGATATGGTTTAACCTATCAGGAAAAATTGAGAGCACTGTAAAGCCTGCGTAGACAAGCAGCATGATAAGCATATTCAGTATCATTTTGTAAGGCGGAATACTAAAAGCGATTGTGTAGTATATCTGTAATCCTATGTAAATAAACAGCAGTACAATGTCAACTGCTTCAAGGAGCAGTGCTGGTACAGTCAAATCTTTTTTTCTCATTATGACCTCCACAGGAAAATTTGTTATAAAAATTATGTATAATATTTTAGTATAATATTTGTTATCATTCAAGGGGAAGTGTGCTATACTTGATAAGGCGAATGCTCATACATCACATGGGACAATCTGTTTCATGGATGGCACGTATGCAATAATATAATATTTAGAGAAAATAGAAAATTATATAAGGAGTCATCATGGATAATTTAAAAATACCAAAGGGCTACAAATCTGAGCTTAACCTTCACGACACTCAGATTGCAATTAAGACAGCCAAGGATTTCTTTCAGGGATTACTTGCGCAGAGATTATCACTTACACGAGTTTCTGCACCACTTTTTGTAGATCCATCAACAGGATTAAATGATAACTTAAATGGTTATGAGAGACCTGTATCTTTTGGAATCAGGGAGCAGGGAGAGAAGGAAGCAGAAGTTGTACATTCTCTGGCAAAATGGAAGAGATATGCACTTAAGAAATACGGATTTTCTCTGGGAGAGGGAATCTATACAGATATGAACGCTATCCGCAGGGACGAGGACACAGATAATATCCACTCAATTTTTGTTGACCAGTGGGATTGGGAAAAGATTATCAGAAAAGAAGACCGTAACCTTGACTTTCTGAAGGAGACTGTAAAGACTGTATACAAGTGCCTCAGAAAGACAGAGCAGTATATGGCTATTCAGTATGATTACATAGACCTTATCCTGCCAAAGGATATCACTTTTGTTACAACAAGTGAGCTTGAGGAGCTCTTCCCAGACAACACTCCAAAGGAGAGAGAGTACTATTTTGCAAAGGCAAAGGGCGCAATCTGTTTAATGCAGATTGGAGATAAGCTTGAGAATGGTGAGCCCCATGACGGACGTGCACCAGACTATGATGACTGGGCATTAAATGCAGATATTATCGTATATTATCCGGTACTTGACATAGCTCTTGAGCTATCATCAATGGGAATCAGAGTTGATGAGAAATCCCTCAGGGAGCAGCTTGACAAGGCAGGATGTCCTGAGAGAGCGGAGCTTCCATTCCAGAAAGCAATTTTGAATAAGGAGCTTCCATACACAATAGGAGGAGGAATCGGACAGTCCCGTATCTGTATGTTTTTCCTCAGAAAAGCGCATATCGGAGAGGTTCAGAGCTCAATCTGGCCTGAGGATGTGGTGGCAGAGTGCGAGAAAAATGGAATAGAACTGTTATAGAGATATGATTACAACAGAAAATACAGCAAGTATTACAATAGAAGAATTAAAAAAAGCCGATAGGAATCAATATCAGATAGTTGATATAAGAAGCGAACAGGAGATAGCCCATGGTGCAGTACCGGGGGCAGTCGCACTGTCACCAGAGGCACTTATCGGAATGTCAGACGAGAGAATAGACAAGGAAAAGACAATAGTAGTCTGCTGCAGCAGGGGCAGGGAAAGTGTCGATGTGGCTGAGCTGCTGAGAGAGCAGGGGCTTGATGCCCTAAGCCTTGAGGGCGGCTATATTGCCTGGCTTCTGGACTTTATGAAAACACAGGAAGAAGCAGATAAGGATAAGAGCTTTGCAAGAGACGTGGAGCTTAGTCTCAGAAAAAAATTCAAAAAGAGCATATTCACCAAATTTGCCAAGGCAGTCTGCAATTATGAGCTGGTAAAACCGGGAGATAAGATAGCAGTCTGCATATCAGGTGGAAAAGACTCAATGCTTATGGCCAAGTGTTTTCAGGAGTTAAAACGCCATAATAAGTTTGATTTTGAAGTTAAATTCCTTGTAATGGATCCAGGCTACAGTCAGGAAAACAGAAAGGTAATCGAGGAAAACGCAAGACGACTTGACATACCAATCACAATCTTTGAGTCAGACATATTTGATGCGGTATATGATATAGAAAAATCTCCATGTTATCTGTGTGCCCGAATGAGAAGAGGACATCTATACAGCTATGCCAGGGAGTTGGGCTGTAACAAGATAGCCCTAGGACATCACTATGATGACGTAATAGAAACAATCCTTATGGGAATGCTGTATGGAGCACAGGTACAGACCATGATGCCAAAGCTTCACAGCACGAACTTTGAAGGAATGGAGCTGATACGTCCACTGTATCTGGTAAGAGAAAGCGATATAGAAGCCTGGAGAGACTATAACGGACTTCACTTTATCCAGTGCGCATGTAAGTTCACAGATACATGTACATCATGCAACAACGAAAACGCTTCAAAGCGCAAGGAGATAAAAGGACTTATCGCTGAGTTGAAGAAGACAAATCCATTTGTGGAAGGAAATATATTTAAGAGCGTTGAAAATGTAAATCTTGCTACGGTGGTTGCCTATAAGAAGGACGGGGTGAAACATCATTTTCTTGATACTTATGATGATGTGAAGACACCTGATAATAAAGAGGCATAAATTTTTAAAACTTTTAATATGAAACGTAAATCAAATAAGGAAGCATATGGTGCATTTCCAAGAATTTATTCTTGGAAACAACCATATGCTTCTCGTTTTTTGTAATCATAGATTCAAAGCCGCGGTAAAACAAGTTTAAATAAATCCTACAATCATAATATCATCAGGTATACTCTTGGTATGGAACGCAAAGCATCATCCTAAACAAACTAAATTGGTGCATTAAAAGTTTTTAAAGTGCTTCTACGAGGCTGTGTCAGGCTTGCGGTTGAACAATAACTTTTATATACCTGTAAATTGAATTATTCACAGACAACACCTTGCAAGTAAATACAGGACTGGTGTATTATTATGCATAAGAAATAAATTGAGAAGGAAAAAGTTATGCCAGTATTTGATTTTAACAACACACCAGAGGGTGAAAAAGCAATATGTACATACGAGACATTCAAGTCAAACGAGAATAAGCCGAGTGCCAATAAGCCGATTATGCTTCTAGATAACAGCATAAAACAGTGGAATCATCATTCCCTGGGAACTTTCACAAACCCGGTGAAGAAGACAACCTTTGAGTTTGATTCTGAGGATGGAACCTTAGTCTCTGATATTTTAAAAATAGACAGCAGATTTGTGGCACTTCACAAGTGGCTTGGAGAAAACCATATCAAAGTCCAGTTGTCAGGAAAGAACACTGCAGAGGGCTATGCTGTGTATAAAATAAGAGAAACTGTATCAGGAAGTGGAAATAAGCTCTCTGCAGAGGATGGTTTTTTGCAGTTTATGATAGACAGGCTTCTTGCCAGTGAAGCTCCAAGTGAGGATGAAATCGACGAGGATGGAATCGAAGACGGCGATGATATGAAGCTTACAAGTATTCAGAGCATCACAGATTTTATCACCTGTGCAGGGAGAACCCTGCCAGATAATATCCAGCTTTGGGCGAGAAGAAATCTTGCAGTTGCCAAATCCTCAGAGGTATCACCGGAGGAGAGGCGTCATGCCCAGAGAGCCTTGTCCATAATGATGAGTGTGCAGTGGAAGAGCAATTATTTTGAGGCAATTGACCCTGTGGAGGCGAGAAAAATCCTTGATGAAGAGCTGTACGGACTTGAGAGGGTAAAGCAGAGAATCATGGAGACAATCATACAGATTAACAGGACTCATACACTTCCTGCCTATGGACTGCTGATTTGCGGACCGGCAGGAACCGGTAAGTCCCAGATTGCCTATGCGGTTGCGAGAATATTAAAGCTTCCATGGACAACCCTTGATATGAGCTCCATAAATGACCCGGAGCAGCTCACAGGAAGTTCCCGTATTTATTCAAATGCAAAGCCGGGAATCATAATGGAGGCATTTTCTGCGGCAGGAGAGTCAAACCTCGTGTTTATCATAAATGAGCTTGACAAAGCTGCATCAGGAAAGGGCAACGGAAACCCTGCGGATGTGCTCTTAACTCTTTTGGATAATCTTGGTTTTACAGACAATTACATGGAGTGTATGATTCCAACAACCGGCGTGTATCCTATTGCCACGGCAAATGACAAGGATATGATTAGTGCACCTATTCTATCAAGATTTGCGGTAATCGAACTGCCTGATTATACACCAGAGGAGAAAAAGGTTATTTTCTCCAAATTTGCACTTCCAAAGGTCTTAAAGAGAATAGGCTTAAGCCCAGAGGAATGCATCATTTCAGATGAGGCACTGGAGGCTATTGTGGACATTCACAGGAACACATCCGGAATCAGGGATATAGAGCAGGCGGCTGAGCATCTGGCAGCAAATGCCTTGTATCAGATAGAGGTGGATAAGCTTAGGAGTGTAAGCTTTACGGCTGAGATGGTTTATGAGCTGTTAAAATAACATAGAGTTTATAATACTTACTTGTTTTATATGCTTTGAAGTGATACACCCACTTCAAAGCATATTTCATATCAGGTGCCAGAGGTACACAAATCTAAAGCATTTTTTACACACTTCCTCTTTTGGTTATCTCCGTATCAATCTCAATCTTCACATGATTAACAGGTTTGGTATCAATTATTTCGGCCAGTCGTTTTATCGCGATTTCCCCCATATACTGTTTGGGCACATGTACTGTTGAGAGCGGCGGAGTAATATATGTACAAAGGGGCATATCGTCAAAGCCTATGACAGATATATCCTTTGGAATGCTGTAACCCGCCTCTTCAAAGGCTCTGATAGCTCCTGCTGCAATCTGGTCATTGTCAGCAAAATAACATTTCGCCAGAGGATCATTCTGACTTAAGATTTCTTTCATATCGCTGTAGGCACCTTCCACGGATGGAGTGAGGTGATGGACGAGGCTTCTGGATTTTGACATTCCATTTTTTCTGATTGCTTTGTAGAAGCCGTCGCCTCTTTCCTCAAAGCCGGTTATTGAGTATGAAGAGCAGAGATAGCCGGGCTGACTGCGTTTTTTCTTAATCAGGTACTCGGTGGCAAGATAGGCACCCTGCACATTGTTGATCAGTACGCAGTCCAGATTTAAGTCTTCAAAATAATTATCCACAAGTACAACAGGCAGCCCCGATTTGATAAACGGCTCCAAATCATGCTTATCCATTTCAGTTCCCAGAAGCAGTATTCCCTTTACCCCTATATGCTTCCAGTCGTTGAGCTGGGAGGTTACATCATCATCCTCGTACATATAGCTGACATTCATATAGTAATGGCTCTGCTTGCAGCCGGCACTGATTCCCTCAGAGAGCTGGGCGAAAAAAGGTACATCATTCACACCGCCGGATACATTGGTCGGAATTACTGCACCATGCTTTCTGTATACGACAAAGTATATGCTGCCCTTGGGGGCTATCACTTCTTCTGCCGGAGACAGTCTGGAAAAATCATAGCCCATTTCTTTTGCTTTTTCGAATATAAGCTTTCTGGTCTTGGTACTCACACCGGGCTTGTTGTTTAAAGCCATTGAAACAGCGGCTGCTGAAATATTTAGTTCCTTTGCGACTTCTTTAGCGGTTACTGACATAGTGTACCTCATTAAAATTCATATAGTTTTATACTTTTGATGCCTTAGTATGCAGAAAAGCTGCCAGCAGCAGGTTTTCTGTACGTTTACATCATAATATAAAATTAAGTGGATTAAGTCAAATAAAACGCTTAATTTCACTTAAGAATTAATTTATCTTTTAGGAATACAGTAGTATAATTAAGTCATTGAGGGAGCACCTATAAACTATATATAATATAAAAGGAGATTTACACTATGTTTAACAACATTCCAAAAGTAAAAATCGGTATCGTAGCAGTAAGCCGTGATTGTTTTCCAGAGAGTCTTTCGGTGGGGAGAAGAGAGGCTCTGGTAAAGGCATACAAGGCAAAATATGACCCGGAGGACATTTATGAGTGTCCA
>URLU01000044.1 GCA_900548765.1 uncultured Lachnobacterium sp. | reverse complement strand
CTTTCTGTGACTTTTTCCTCTTTTTTGACTTCTGTTGTCTCAGAGTCCTTTGATGTCTTTGAACTGCCCTTGCTGTTTTGTGTGTAGTTCTGAGAATAGATGTTAGAAATCATTGTATTTGTATTTACTGCCATGCTGATACCTCCTTATATCATAATACAAAATACTGGTAAATCCGTTTACCATAAACACAATATGTTATCTATTTTTGTACAGTAGTGCATTAATAGCTGCACTCCAGTCTGCACCAATTCCAAAATCCAGAGAATAATCCTTGAAGGAAGCAACCTTCTGACGCAGTTTCTCAAGATTTTTGTCACTCACGGCGTTCTGCCATGATTCCATTACTTTTTTCTCCAACTCATCCTTGAAGCCAAGACCATAATTGGCTCCATGAAAGGTCTCTTCTATATCTGCCATAGATTTTGCGGCTGAGGCGGCAAATTCTGCTCTTGAGCTGTAAGCCTTGTTTAAGGCGTCTATTCTGTCCTGCTTGGTCTCTTCAATCAGAGTGCCGTCTGCCTGCTTTATCCAGGTTGGCTCTCTGTCTGGGTCCGCAAAATCCTCCTCGATACGGTCATATATCACCTGATAGGCTTTTGCCATAACTGTGAGGAATTCCTCCTGAGAGCCCGAAATATCCTTTAAACTGTAGTCATTTTTAATCTGTTCTGCCACTTCGCCCAGTTCACAGTTAAATATGCTGGCAGTATCGATATTGTTTACGGTATTAAGCTTCTTGGACAGCTCGTCTCTTGGATTTACACTGGAATAAGATACCTTCTCATTATTCTTATTCTCCTTTGCCTTAGTCTTCTGTTATAGATATCGGCATAAACCGCTGATTTAAACAGTTATTTTGCGTAGTAATTCCAGATACTGTTTAATAAGCTCCTGTCAGATGCTGATATGCTAAAGTCAGGGCTTATGGCTGACATAAAGGCCTTGTAGGCGATATCCTTTATATGTCCCTTTTGTGTGGCACCGGTCTCTGCTTCACTCTTGCTTGGTGTCTGTGCATCGTTTGAGGCTGAGCTGCTATGACTGTACACTGTATTTGGGGTAAAATTCTTTAGTTCTGCCCAGATTTCAGTGTTTGTAGCCATAAGTGTGCTATGGCTCTCATAGGCGTGCTTTAACATGTCAAGCTCTTTATCCTTGGTCAGCTCCTCGATTCTTCCTGATTCTGCGATATAGTATTCAGGCTTGTAATCATCACTTGCATACTTTGCCTCTATATCGTTTTTCATCTGCTCATAGGCTGCTGACATCTGGTCTGCATGATAATCAAAATGGTTTTGAATGGCTGCATCACCATTTGAAGCCTCAAGCTCTGACAGGGTGCTCTCAAAGTGGTCTACATAGTTCTGGTAACTAACTGAAGATAGCTGCTTATAACTCTCCTGCCCGGCACTGGAGATTGAGAGATTATCAGCCCTCTTTTCCTGTGCCCTCTTCTCTGTCTGTTTTTCCTTAAGTTTGTCAGCCCAGGTGTCCTTCTTGGTCTTATCAAGCTTTGTCTTGTGCTTTACTTCATTTCCAGCGTCATCCTGTGAAATAGACCAGCCACTCACGCTGCCGTCTGCATTGATTATGGTTCCGGCAGCCTTTATGTGACCATTTGAGTTTATCTGACCACTGTATGACAACTGGGCACAGTCATATATTAAGGCTTGGTATTCCAGACGCTTTTCCGGATTGTTCTGCATCTGCGCAAGAATGCTTGGAGCAATCTGGATATTGTTTGTGCCCTTCTGTGAAAAAGGCTGTGTGTTTGTTGAAAAATTAATATTTGGATAACGCTCAGAAAGTCCCTTTAATGTAACGGATGCGCCGCTGTCTGCCTTTGACTTGGCATATGTCAGGGCTGTTTCTGATACCCAGCTGTTTCCTACTTTTACTGCCATATTTTATCAACTCCAAAAATTATATTTGCTTGAACCATAGTAACCGGAATAAGAAGAGCCTCTTGAATTATACTGACTTGAGGCACTTGCCGCATTTGCAGCAGCATTTTTATTAACACGCCCACTGATAAAGTCAATCTTTGATGCAAATCCGGTATCATTTCCCAGAGCCTTTTTTAAAGTGGCTGTATCTGCACTTTTGAGAGTCTTTTCATCAATGCTTAAGCTGCCGTCCTTTTGCTGGGTGATTCCTATAGCCTTAAGGGCGTCCTTACAGCTTGAAGGAATTGCCTTAAGCTGCTGTCTGTAGAACTCATTCATGCTTCCACCGGCTTTATTTAGCTGATTTATGGTTGAATTGTATTCTTCCACCAGCTTAGAGACATTAGATACGATACCGCTTGTACTGCCGCTTTCCTCTGCCTTGTCGTATATAGAATCCTTCTCTGTCTCAAGGAGAGAAGAAGCGTATTTACTCAGCTTTTCCGAACTGTCTTCCAGCTTGGTATAAGTGTTCTTCATCAAAAGAGCTGACGCATTATTCTTGCTGGATGTCTGTCCTATACGCCCGAATATATCTGTTGATGATGAATTTTTCTGCAACAGGCTGAGCAGGGCTGTTCTTTGATAAGTATTATGAATACCTTTTTTGGATGACCTGTTAATTATCATATTGTTTGTTATTCTCATATCGTTACCTCCTGCTTTCTATATCGCCTTTTTTACAACTCAATTCAGCAAAATGTAACGAATGACCATTTTTTTGTAATCAATGGCGTTTTTGAAGCATAACCGCCAGTTCAAATTCCTTATCCTCCACCAGACTTTCTGTTCTGCCGTAGTATTTTTCTGCGCAGACTTCTATATTTCTAAGTCCTAAACCATGATTCTTGGAATCCTGCTTGCTGGTGCAGAGTCTGCCGCTTGTCTCATCCTGGGACAGCCTTCCGTCAAAGCTGTTTTTTACAATGATAAAAAACATATTTTCCTTGCGGTAAGCAGTAAGCTTTATATACTTGCTGCCATTTTCTTGTCTTTTACAGGCTTCAAGGGCGTTGTCCAAGGCATTGTTTATGATAATGCTTATATCAAAGGCATCAATATTCATATCGGCAGGAAAAATAAAGTCCGCCTTAAAATCAATGGCGTTTTCCTGACACAGCCTCATATACCTCTGTAGTATGACATCTGTCACAGGATTGCCTGTATTGTGCTTCATGTCAAGCTGCTCTACCGCAGTCTGTAAAGAATCCAGATACTGCCTCAAGGCCTCCTGCCACGACTGGTTTTGAGTCCCAGTCTTCATCAGCGCGTCAATATCTGCTATATAGTTTTTCATGTCGTGCTTCATGCCCCAGATTCCGGCATAGAGGTTTTCTATTTCCCCTATATGATGCTCCATTTCCTTAAGCCTGTCCTGATATACCTTAAGCTCAATCTGCTTGTTGCTCTCATCAATGAGTTTTCTAAGCATTCTGGCTGCAATAACAATCATGATAATGCACAGGAGTGAAGCGCAGGGAATCAGAAAATTCATCTCAGGCCGGATATCAAACAGGGATTTGATGTCATGTCCATCCACTGACATCATGAGACTTCTGATTATCATACATAGGAGCAGTCCAATCAGGCTTGGAAATAGCAGAAAAATCAACTGTGACTGCTCATAGTGCTCTCTGATGTCCAGATATTTTTTTATGAACTTTATCGCCTGATAGGCAAAAAGCAAAAGGATTAAAACAAAAAGTATATTCCAGCAGACCTCTATTATGCCTGAAATCCTAAAGAAAGTGTCGGTTCCGTATAGCTGCTTATCCAGAAGCAGATACTGATTCAGGTCAATAAGCCAGCTAAAAAGCCACAATATAAATGGATGGATTGCAAATTTTATAAGCTCAATTATCGAATAAAATGTGACAATATAGTAGCTTATCTTAAGCTTATCCTCTTTTATAAGCATAAAGCCAACCAGTAGAGTGATTAACAGGCTGATAAGCACCGGAATCATGCTCTGCCGGCTGCTGTTTATCACCATGCTGTCGCCATACAGGAGCCTTTTTATGAAATTAGAATAATGTAAAAACATCTGAATTACTGTGTATTGCGTCAGAAGAATTGCAGACCTAGGTCTTGTGGCAGGTTTTAGCAGCATAAGGAGCAGAAGCCCCTGAGCCAGATAAATAGATATATCCAGAAAAAAATATATAATCTCTGTCATAGAACCTACTGCCTCCTCAGATAATCCATGTATGCAGTCACAAAGCTGTTGTATTTCTGCTTGGACAGGAAGATAGTTTCGCCATTTTTTAATCTGATATTTGCATTATCGTATTCCTCTATCTCCTGTAGGTTTACAAGGAATCCCCTGTGGGAGCGGAAGAAACCATTTCCTAATTTGTGCTCCAGCACTTCCATTTTTTCATAGAAGCTGTAGGTCTCTTCCTTCATGTTCTTAGTGTGGAGAACGACCTTGCGGGCTTCGTTTTCCGCGTAAATGATGTTTTCCACAGGGATTTTTATATAGCTGCCATCAGTCTTTATAAGCAGAGGCTCGGCTGGCCTTTTCTTGGTAATCTGCTCTATAGCCTTATCCATTACCTCGATGAATTTCTGCTCATCTATTGGCTTTAGGAGATAATTGAAGGCGCCCACGTCGTAGCCCTCAAACACATATTCCTTTAAGGCGGTTACAAAGATTATGATTGTATCTGATGTCTCACGGATGCGTCTTGCCACATCCATGCCGTTTAAACCATTAGCATCATCAGCCTTGTCCAAAGAAATATCCAGTAAAATTATGTCATAGGCTGTATGACTTTCACTTCTTAAAAATTCTTCTCCGCTGGCAAATGTACTAACCTCTGCTTTTGTGCGCTTTTCGATTAGTTCTTTCAAGTATTCTCTTATTGGCTGTTCATCGTCACATATAGCTGCTTTTAGCATTGTACATTTTCCCTTCTATCATAAATAGAGGCATTGTACTTCATCTTCAATTTTGAAATACAGTGCCATCTATATATCTATATCGCCATTTTTGCCATTAAGCTTAAGAACATGTAACGAATGGTCATTTTTTTGTAATGAAGAATCACAGCTCTCTTAAATTCCCAACAATGCTCTGCCCCTTGTCTGCACGGTAAAGTACAGCAGGAATCAGCCATCCCAGCAGGAGAAATACCGGTATAATCACGATTACAGGCATGATTGTAAAATGATAGCTGACAAACCAGAACATATCGCTCATCATATTGCCAAGCATAGGGCTGAGCACCACAGAAAGTATAAGGGACGCTATGATGGAGCCCACCGCATAGAATAAGCCCTCATAAATAAGCATATGCTTTAGCTGCCTCCTGGTCATGCCCACAGACTGTAATACGGCAAATTCCCTCTTTCTGGATAAAATTCCTGTCATAATTGCATTGAAAAAGTTAAGTATGCCCACAAGTCCGATTATGGCACAGAGGGCACTACCACAGATTAAAAACATATTTTTAAACTGGGTAAATTCACGTCTGATAGATGCCTTGCTTTCATACATGAGAGTAGATGTATCTCCTGCTGTGAGCTTTTGCAGATACTGCTCAGCGCTTGCCTCTGTCTGGGAATCTGGTGTGTCAAACATATAAAATTTTGGAATGACATCTGTACCGCTGTCCTCCTTAAGTCTCTCTACGGGCAAAATCATGTCATAACCCAGACTTGTATAGCGGAAGCTGATGGAATAAGGGACAGTCACAAGAGCGCATACACTGTACTCCACTTCCTTTGCCTCTTCCTCATGATACTCCAGATATTCCTCAGGCGTGGTTTGTTGGTCTGCCCGCTCGCCGGTCCGGCTGTCTATGTCATATCCAATCTGGTAGCTTACGGTATAAGTGTCTCCCAGCTCAGGATAGCTGTCCGGATTTACTATATTGCCGTAATCATCCGTGGATACAGCTACAGCGATTGCGTGGCTATCCGGGTCAAATAGCGGCTCTAAGGAGCCGTCCACTACTGTAAGCTTGTCAAAAAGAGCGTCATCAAAGCCCTCTATGCTGGTACCGACAAGTATGCTGTCATCTCTCTGTTCGTACTGGGAGATTTCCTCCTGCAGCTCTTCGCCACCTAGATAGTTTCCAGCCAGTTTGCTGTACTGGTCTGTATTAATCCACATCATAGGCCATATGTCTGCCAGGTCATAGCCGCTTCCAGAGATAGTCTCATCTGTGTTTTCCTTTATCTCATCAATGATATCCTGTCCTATATATTCATCTGCCGGATTATAGCGGAAATAATCTGTACTGCTTACTATAAAGTCTGCACAGGTTAAACTGTCCAGATATTTATCCATGTCAAAGCCGTTGACCAGTGAAAAAAGCACATTTAAAAGAGTTACGGAAAGTGTCAGTGAGACTACCACAAGGGCAGTTTTCTTTTTATTTCGTCCAAGATTGGCAAAAGCCATCTGATATACCTTAGCCCCCCGGCTGTGTCGTGTTCTCTTTTTACAGGTCATGCCCTCTGCGTATTTTGCTGCCTCAACAGGAGACACCTTTGCAGCCATTTTGCCGGGCTTCCTGCAGGACAAAAAGACAGTGATAATGGCAAATACAGCAGAACCGATAAAAATAAGTGGAGAGCTGCTGATATCAGCCTTTGTGCCTATAATGCTTGTGGTCTCTAATACAATAGGAGTTAAAACTGCACCAATGCCATAGCCCAGAAGTAATCCTATAGGAATACCGATAATACACAAAAACAGAGCTTCCTGTGTGATTATGCGCCTTAATTGTCTTGGTGTGGTGCCGACGGTCTTTAGCAGACCATAAAACCTGATATCCCCGGTCACTGAAATCTGGAATATATTGTATATAATCAGATAGCCTGTAAATATAATAAGCAGGAAAAAGGCAATGAGTGCAGCTACCAGGGAGAAATCTATGCCAGAGCTTATAGATGAGGCTGTAAGTCCCCAGTTCACACCGATTCTGGCACTGTTCTCCTGATCTCTTGTATTCCAGTCATAGCCTAAGTCTGTATCTATGTTCTCCATCTGCTCCCTGATATTGAGCTTGGAAGGAAGCATGACATTTAAGTCTATGTTAAGGGCTTCATCGCCGGCTGCTATGCACTTTTCGTTAATTTTCTCTACATAGGCTTTTGAAACGTTGATATAGTGTACTGGCATCAAATCATCATACTCCCAATAGCCTACGAGGATAAAGCTGTCGGTCTGGGTAAAACCAGTGCTTACCCCATTACCACCCTGATAAGTAATAGTCACATTTGCTCCCAGCTCAGGCTCTACGCCAAGAAGCCTTAAAGCTGTGGTGTCCATGGCTATTTCGTTTTCTTTTTGCGGCTCCTTTCCCGTGGTTGGGGTGGCGTAGCTCCACTTGCTGCAGTTTTTATCCATGTAGCTTACTTCTGCCGCTACCTTGCTGAATACGTCAGAGGAGCTGAAGCCACACACGATACGCTCTCCCCATGCCTTGATTCCCTTATGCGCAGCTATTTTGTCAGCCTGTTCTCTGGATAAATCCTTAAAGCTGCCATCGCTATAGCCTCCTGCCTGTCTGAAATTGTAGGTTTCATAGCTTGCGTTTACAGACAGCATAATGGTAAATAATGATGTGAACATCAAAGTTGTGAGTGCTATAGCACAAATCGCAATAATATTTCTTTTTCTGGATGCCCACAGAGACTTGAAGCTAAGTCTGCGGATGCATTTTCTGTTCTTTACTCTCATACTGCTCTCTCCTGAATATGTCCATCCTCAATCCTTATTATGCGGTCCGCAAGCTGGGCGATTTCCTCGTTGTGGGTAATCATCACAATCGTCTGCGAGAACTTCTGGCTGGTCACCTTTAGGAGACTTAATACGTCCTGACTTGTACGTCCGTCTAAGTTTCCTGTTGGTTCATCCGCAAGAATTATGGCAGGCTCTGACGCCAGGGCTCTTGCTATGGCAACTCGTTGCTGTTGTCCTCCTGAGAGCTGGTTTGGGAGGGCGTCAAGTCTCTGATTAAGTCCCAGTGTTTCTGTTATTTTTTTCACAAAGTCCTTATCGACTTTACCGCCATCCAGCTCGATTGGAAGCACGATATTTTCGTACACATTTAGTACCGGCACCAGATTGTATGACTGAAATACAAAGCCTATTTTTCTGCGCCTGAAAATAGTCAGCTCCTCATCCTTTAGGGAAAAGATGTCCTTGCCATCCACGAATACCTTGCCGGAGCTTGGTCTGTCTAAGCCCCCCAGCATATGTAAGAGGGTGGATTTGCCACTGCCGCTTGTGCCCACGATAGCCAAAAATTCTCCTTTCTGCACGTTGAGGCTCACACCGTCTAAGGCATGCACACAGGCCTCGCCTGCCCCATATGTTTTCTTTAAATCACATGCTTGTAAAATGTCCATATATCCTCCATACACATTGCATACTAAAAAAATCTGTATGCAGCATTTTTATTACATACAGATTATCACACATTATTCTTTCCAGACTCTTTCTGGAAACAGATAAATTATTACAGTTTTGAAAGATTTAAGCCGACTTTGGCAGAAAAACAGAAAAAGTACTGCCATGTCCGTATAGTGAGGACACCTTTATGTAGCCGCCCTCTCCGCTTAGAATCTGTCGGCTTAGATACAGTCCGATACCCACGCCCTCCATACTTTTGGTATCTTCTGAACGGTAAAATCTGGAAAAAATCTTAGGCAGCTCTTCTTCCTTTATGCCGATTCCGCTGTCCTTTATATCAATTCTTACAAACATTTCATAGGCAGTGACAGATAAGCTTATGCTGCCCTCATTTGTGTATTTTACAGCATTGTCGAGGATGTTGCAGACGGCTTCCAGAGTCCATTTGCTGTCAAAATAAGCTTTTTCATCTGTGTCATGGAGTATAAGCTTAAGTCCCTTAGCCTTGGCTTTGGATTCTGTATCTTTTACAGCAAGCTCAAGCATGGGCTTAAGGGCTTCTTCCTGTGGGGAGAGCTGTAATATACCGTTTTCAAGCCTTGACAGCTTTACAAGCGAATCAATCAGGAACTGTAATTTTTCCGACTGGGTATGAAGCTGTAGGATATTTTCTCGCATCTGTGGGGATAAATTGTCGGTATCATCCTCAAGCAGCAGCTCGCTGTAAAGGAGCAGATTGGCTATGGGAGTCTTGGTCTGGTGGGAAATATCCGCAATTAGAGACTTAATCTTGTCCTTTTCCAGCTCCACATTTCTGGCAGAGACCACCGATGCGCTCAGGTAATGGGCGAACTTGGTCTCAAGTGAGGACAGACGTGTCTCGTCAAAGCTTTTTTCAGAAAAATCGCCCTTGACTGCCTGATTTAACATATTTTCTATTGTATCAATGGTTTTCTTCGTGCGCAGATGGTTGATTATAATTACAAGTGCTGTAATTACAAGGCATATGCCCACGATACAGATGGCTGTATTATAGTTATTCATTCAAATCTATATCCTATTCCATATACTGTCTTGATGCTGTCCGGTGTGCCAAGCTTGTCTCTGAGTCTCTTGATAGACACAGAGAGGGCATTGGCATCCACAAATTCTGCGCTGTCATTCCAGACCCTGTCCAGAAGAAAATCCCTGCGGAGATTTATGCCCTCGTTTTGCACCAGAAGTCTTAAAAGACGCTGCTCGGTCTTGCTAAGCTCGATTTCCTGACCATTTACTATAAATATCATTCTCTCAAAATCAAACTCGTAGCAGCCCTTCCTGTATACATGTTCGGTGGTCTGAGCCTGTAGGCTTTCCGCCTTTCTAAGCTGGGTGTTAACCCTTGCCCTTAGCACTGACAGGGAGAAGGGCTTGGTGATGTAGTCATCTGCCCCAAGCTCAAGCCCTCTTACTATATCCAAGTCTGTATCGTTTGCGGTTAAGAGAATAACCGGTATAGCTGGATAGTTCAGCTTTATTTCCTGCAAAAAATCCAGTCCGCTTCCATCTGGCAGATTTATGTCCAGTAATATGAGAGACGGACAGCCACACAGGAGCTGGTCTCTTGCAGCTTTTATAGTCTCACAGGAGATAAGCTTGCGGCTATCTGTCTTTAATGCCTTGCACAAGCCCTGATTTAAGGCTGTATCGTCTTCTATGATTAGTATTTGCTTCATCTGTATTTCCTCATAGTCCATCAATATTTTAGACTATTATAGCACAGGAGAATTTTGAGAATAGGGTATTTTTAAATAAATTATGAGGCATGCCGTCTCTCCTCCATTGCTTTAAGCTTCAACAAAAGCTCCCGCTCCTCCGCAGAAACATGTTTTGGAACTGTAACCTCCAGAGTGACATATTCATCACCATAGACATTCTTATTTTTCATAGACACAATGCCCTTGTTCTTAAGACGCAGTCTGCTTCCGGTCTGGCTGCCTGCCGGAATCTTGCAGGTCACTGGCCCATACAGAGTGTCAACCCTGGCTTCTCCACCCAGAATTGCGGTTGTATAAGGTATATTCTGTCTCGTGTATACATCCTGACCGGTTCTTGTGTATTTTTTATCCTTTGCAATATGCACATTAAGAAACAGATTTCCCCTCCGACCATCCCGTGTGGTCTTTCCCCTGCCTTTCAGCCTGATGGACTGACCGTCGTTAACACCGGCTGGAATCTTTACTGAAAGTGTGTCGTTTCTGGCTCCGTCAAAGCGAATCACCTTTTCACAGCCCAGAGCTGCTTCCTTGAAGGAAACAGTTATATCGCTTTCTATATCGTTATTATTTTCTTCACCATCCATGAAAGAATATGAATTTTTATGGTTGAAAAAGCTTCCGAACATGTCATCAAACATGTCATTTATATTTCCTTCATAATGAAATTCTGTTGAGCCGTTTTGGGCTGAGTCCTTCCAGAAAAATGAATCATTGCTGTTAGTATATTGATTTGGGTCGGCACCCATGCTTCCATCAAATGCAGCATGGCCGAACTTATCGTAAAGCTTACGCTTCTCATCATCAGAAAGGACATTGTAGGCTTCTGTCACTTCCTTGAAGATTCTTTCTGCTTCCGGATTGTCTTTGTTCATGTCGGGATGGTATTTTTTTGCAAGCTTACGATAGGCACTTTTCATTTCCTGTTTGCTTGCATTTTTGTTTATTCCAAGAACATCATAATAATCTCGTTTTGCCATAATAATCACCTTCTTTTTTATAAACAAAAGGCTCACCACTTTTGAAGCAGTAAGCCTTTTGTTACATTTTTTTTTTTTTACCAGCAAACAACTTGTTGGAGCTTATCCATCGGCTTATCCCTCAATCGAGATATACTTTTTGCTCTCAACCTGTTTTGCATCCTTTTTAGGAATTGTAAGGGTTAAGATACCATGCTTGAAGCTTGCCTTGATATCATCCTGAGTTACCTCTTCTCCTACATAGAAGCTACGCTGACAGGCACCACTGTATCTCTCACGACGGATATAGTTACCTTTCTTTGCTTCTGCCTTGGATTCAGCTTCATCTTTGTCCAAGCCTTTGGCTGCGCTGATTGTCAGATAACCATCGTTAAGCTCGACAGAAATCTCATCTTTCTTGAAGCCTGGGAGATCCATCTCCAGCTCGTATTCCTTATCTGATTCCTTTATATCGGTATTCATTACATTTTTAGCCCTGTGTCCATACAATTTCTTTTCCAGGTTCTTAAATTCGCGGTCGTCAAATCCAAACCATGGATCCTGATAAAGGTCATCAAATAATTCAAAGTTTCCATTAAATAAACTAGGTGTTAACATAAGTCATCCTTCCTCTCTTTACAACAATATTATAACTACCTTGTTACTATAAACTTTGAACTTGGAATGTTTGGAAACTATGTAATGGTTTCTTTTCTTTTGTTCTGACTACGTTATAGTCTTTTTATTAGCACTTGTCAAGGGTGAGTGCTAACAATTTATTTTTATTTTATAAATATAATAATTGCTTAATAAATTCTATTTTTTCAATGTGCTGTAATGGCTCTTGTTATCATAATCCTTATGTATTCCATCATCATTGTAGAGCCTGTATTCTGCACCATCATATCCGATAAGTGTCAGATTATCCTCGTCAATATCTGCTGTGGACTCTGCCTTTGTGGCGAGAGGTATGCATTTATTTTCTCTGATAAATAATGGTACTTCATTTAGTGTCACGCTGATGTAGTGGGAGCCTTTTCCCATTTTTTCGGTATATATGCTGCCATCTCCCATGAATTTTACAAACATCATATCTTCTGGCAGATATACGAACCTGCCCTGGGCATTCTGTGTGTATACCGGCGTTATCATAACTTCGTTTCCAAGCATCATCTGGTCTTCAATCTGGACAGCTATCCCGTCATCTGGATAGGCGAAAGCCAACGGCTTAAACATCATCTCGTCATCCAGGGCTGCCTTCATGTACTCGCTGTAGATGTAAGGAATCAGGCGGTATCTCACAGAGATAACGCTTTCAAAATCAGAAGCGTCCTCAAACTGGTAAAATTCCTGCTCTCTTGTACCCTTCGCCGAATGATTTCGCATAAGCGGTGTGAATACACCGAGAGCCAGCCAGCGGAGCACCAAATCCCTTGAAGTATCTGAGCCAAATCCACCAATATCAGCTCCTGTATACAATATACCGATCATATTTAAGGATGGAAGCATTTTGAGATTCATGAGCAGGTGGCTCCACCAGCTTAGGTTATCACCCATCCAGATACCACCATAGCGGTGCATGCCCACATATGAGGAGCGGGAGAACATAAGCACTCTCTCATCTGGTTTAATTCGTTCAAAGGCTTCACCGGCAGCCCTTGTCATATTGTAGCCGAACAGGTTGTGAACATCGGCATGGCAGATTTTTTTGCCATTTACATTGTGATAGAAGCTTTTGTAATCCTCTGGATTGTTGGCAAGCCCTTCAAGGCTACACAGCACATCAAAGGCAGGAGTGTCATCAGGATTATCATTAAAGTCTTTAATCAGCTTTTTAGCATCCTCAAGCCCCTCCGGTGTATAAAAAATAGCAGGCTCATTCATATCGTTCCAAAAACCGTCAATTCCCATGTCCAGAAGGATTTTGTATTTATCACCAAACCATCTGCGGGCATCTGGATTTAAAAAATCAGGGAAATGAGTCTCGCCCGGCCATACAGCAGCCACAAACTCACTGCCGTCGGCTCTCTTGCAGAAATATCCTTTTTCTATGCCCTCCTCATAGACGTCATAGCCCTCTTCAATTTTGACTCCGGCATCTATGATTGGCACGAGATGGATATTCTGCTCCCTCATTTCTTTTACAAAGTCAGGAAAATCTGCAAATTCATCTGGATTAATGGTGAAATCCTTGAAATCCTCCATATAGTCTATGTCCATGTAGACCATATCCAGCGGAATATGCTTACTGCGGTGCTCATTTACCACCTTTCTGAAATCCTCCT
>URLU01000043.1 GCA_900548765.1 uncultured Lachnobacterium sp. | reverse complement strand
TATAAATGCCACAAACGAGATTGCATCTGAGCATATGGAAATTGTCACAAAAGATCCATTCTCTGTCATGACAAAAATAAGAAACGCAGGAGCAATCTTTATCGGTGAGTACTCATCTGAGCCGCTGGGCGATTATTTTGCAGGACCAAACCACGTTCTTCCAACTAATGGAACAGCAAAATTTTTCTCTGCTTTAAGTGTTGATGATTTCATCAAGAAATCAAGCATTATCTCATATTCAAGGGAAGCACTTGAGAAGGTTCACAAGGATATTGAGCAATTTGCCGAGTGCGAACAGTTGACGGCACACGCAAATTCGATTAAAGTAAGATTTGAGGAATAAATGGAGCAGGATTATGTCTGAACGAATTGCAAACATACAAAGGAAAACAAAAGAGACTGATATAAGCGCAAGGCTTAATATTGATGGTACAGGTTTGTCCACTATCAATACAGGCATAGGATTCTTTAATCATATGCTGGAGGGCTTTGCCAAGCATGGTTTTTTTGACTTAAATCTAAACTGTGAGGGAGATCTGGCAGTAGACTGCCACCACACAATAGAGGACTGTGGCATAGTACTTGGCAATGCAGTCAAGGAAGCTATTGGTGACAAGAAAGGCATAAAGCGTTTCGGAAGCTGCATTTTGCCAATGGATGAGACATTAGTTTTGTGTGCCATTGATTTGTCTGGAAGACCATATCTCGTCTTTGATGGTGAATTTACAACAGACAGAGTAGGATATATGGATACAGAGATGGTAAAGGAATTTTTCTATGCAATCTCATATTCTGCAGAAATGAATCTCCATATTAAGGTTTTAAATTCAGGTAATAATCATCATATGATTGAAGCCATGTTTAAATCATTTGCCAGAGCATTAGATGAAGCTACGACCCTTGATCCTCGAATTACAGACGTTATGTCTACGAAAGGAAGTTTATAAATGGAATACAAAAACATCGTTGCCACCCTGTATTTAAAGGATGGTAAGGCAGTTAAGGCTCTTGACGATTATACTGTAATAGGTGATGTGTACGAGCTTTGCCAGATGTACAACGACAGCGGAATTGATAAAATCATAATTTTTGATATGTCTACAGATGATGATGAGCATGAGAAAAATGTACATACAATAAAAAACATCAACAGAAACATAGAGATAAAGGTATGCGCTGGTGGCAATATCAACCGTATTGATGATGTGCGAAAGCTCTTGTATGCAGGCTGTTTACAGGTTATTTTCAATGCCTCAAAGCCAACTGCTTTGGAGCTTGCCAATGAGGCCAGTAACAAATTTGGCAAGGACAGAGTTCTTTTATCCGTAAATAATGTTGATTTTATATTCAAAAACCAGCAGAAGATTGAGGACACCTTCCACGAGCTTCTGGTCATGGATATGGAGATAATCGATGCCATCGACAACCTCACCAG
The DNA here is from genome assembly GCA_900548765.1 of uncultured Lachnobacterium sp. GTDB lineage: Bacteria > Bacillota > Clostridia > Lachnospirales > Lachnospiraceae > Roseburia. The sequence continues at coordinate 12,010 of URLU01000043.1, read as the reverse complement.
TACCCCATATGTGGTTTATCTGCCGGAATTTGATTACAAGCAGATTAAAAATATCTTAAGCCGTAATACGGTCAGGGGTATATCAGGAAAATTCATAAACAATCCTGCAACAGATATTATGAAGCTTAAGTCAAACCTGTCAAATGATGGCATCAAGATGGATAACTTTGAGCCAAAGCTCAAGTGGGCAGACTTAAAGCTTAATTCAGACGGAATGGTACCGGTTATTGTGCAGGACTACAGGACTGACGAGGTGCTGATGCTTGCCTACATGAATGAGGAAGCCTTTAACAACACCATACGCAGCGGAAGAATGACATATTTCAGCAGAAGCAGGCAGGAATTATGGATAAAAGGACTTACTTCCGGACATTTCCAGTACGTTAAGTCATTGACAGCAGACTGTGATTTTGATACTATTCTTGCTAAAGTCTCTCAGGTGGGAGCAGCCTGCCATACAGGAAGCAAGAGCTGTTTCTTTAATGAGATTGTAAAAAAGGAGTATGTGGATAAAAATCCTCTTAAGGTGCTTGAATCTGTCTATAATGACATAGTGGACAGAAAAGAAAAGCCAAGAGAGGGCTCTTACACCAATGCTCTTTTTGATAAGGGAATTGATGAGATTTTAAAGAAGCTGGGTGAGGAGTGTACAGAAATTGTAATTGCCTGCAAGAACCCGGACTCTACCAAAATCAAATTCGAGATTTCTGACTTTATGTACCACTGTATGGTTCTGATGGTAGAAAAGGGTGTAACATGGGAAGAGATAGCATTGGAGCTTTCACAGAGATAATTTATTTACACGAGGATATAAAATGAAAAAACTAGCTTTAAGCGATGAAATTTTAATGACAATCGACAAACCGGCTAGATATATCGGAAATGAGATAAACTCAGTAGTTAAGGACACATCCAAGGTGGACATCCGCTTTGCGATGTGTTTTCCTGATGTCTATGAAATCGGTATGTCGCATCTGGGAATCCAGATTTTGTATGATATGTTTAACAAGCGTGAGGACACCTGGTGTGAGCGTGTCTACTCACCATGGCCGGATCTGCATGAGATAATGAAAGAGAAGCAGATTCCTCTATTCGGACTTGAGTCACAGGAGCCAATCAAAAATTTTGATTTTTTAGCCATGACCCTGCAGTATGAGATGTGCTACACCAATATATTGCAGATTCTGGACTTATCCCAGATACCACTCAGATCCAGGGACAGGACAGAGAAAGACCCGCTTGTTATAGGCGGAGGACCATGCTCTTACAATCCTGAGCCAATAGCAGATTTTTTTGACATTTTTTATATCGGTGAGGGGGAGACCCGCTATGATGATTTGTTTGATTTGTACAAGCAGATGAAAAAGAATGGCAGTTCCCGCCAGGAAATGCTTCATGAAATTGCAAAGATTCCCGGCATGTATGTGCCTTCACTCTATACTGTAAGCTACAAAGAGGATGGTACAATTGATACATTTGCACCAATCTATGGTGATGTGCCAAAAACTATCAAGAAAGAAATTGAGATGGATTTGTCTACATCTGTATACCCGGAAAAGCCGGTAGTACCTTTTATAAAAGCTACTCAGGACAGGATTGTGCTTGAAATCCAGAGAGGCTGTATCAGAGGCTGCCGCTTCTGTCAGGCAGGCATGATTTACAGACCAAACAGGGAGAAAAGCGTTGCCCGTCTCAAGGAGCTTGCAGAGCAGATGATTGCATCTACAGGACATGATGAAATATCACTCAGCTCACTTAGCTCATCAGATTACTCAGAGCTTGAAGAGCTGATTAACTATCTCATAGACGAGTGTGGCAAAAAGAAAATCAATATTTCCCTGCCATCCTTGAGAATTGATGCCTTTTCCCTGGATATAATGCAGAAGGTACAGGATATCAAAAAGAGCAGTTTAACCTTCGCACCGGAAGCCGGAACCCAGAGGCTTAGAAATGTTATCAATAAAGGTCTTACGGTTGACAATATCATGAACGGCTCAAAACAGGCCTTTGAAGGTGGCTGGAATAAGGTAAAATTCTATTTCATGCTTGGTCTGCCTACTGAGACAGAGGAGGACATGAGAGGAATCCCTGAGCTTGCCAATGATGTTGCCATGCTCTATTACGACACAGTTCCTAAGGAAAATCGTAAAGGCAAATGTCAGATTACTATAAGTACCTCCTTCTTTGTACCGAAGCCATTTACCCCATTTCAGTGGGCGCGCATGTACCCACCGGGAGAGTATCTGAGAAGGGCAAAGATTGTAAATGACCATGTAAAGGAAATGCACAACCACAAGAGTATCCGCTACAACTGGCACGAAGCAGACGTTACAGTCCTTGAAGGTGTGCTGGCAAGGGGAGACAGACGTCTCTGCGATACAATATTGTATGTATACGAGCATGGTGGATATTTTGACGCATGGAATGAATATTTTGATTATGACAGATGGCTTGAAGCATTTGCAGCAACAGGCATTGACCCTGATTTCTATACGATGAGAGAACGTGATTTGGATGAGACTCTCCCATGGGATTTTATAGATGTAGGAGTCACAAAGGAATTCTTAAAGAGAGAATGGAAGACAGCTCTTGGAGAGACAGTTACACCAAACTGCAGGATGAGGTGTTCTGCATGTGGAGCTAAACAGTTTGGAGGAGGTGTCTGCTATGAAGATAAGAATTAAATTTGCCAAATGGGGCTGTATGAAATTTATCGGACATCTGGATATGATGAGATATTTCCAGAAGGCAAATAGACGTGCAAACGTGGATATATGCTACTCAGAGGGTTTTTCACCTCATCAGATTATGTCCTTTGCGGCACCTCTGGGTGTGGGAATCACAAGTGATGGTGAGTATTTTGATATAGAGGTGAACTCCAGCAAATCAACTGAGGAAGCAATAGCAGCTTTTAATGAACAGATGGCAGACGGAGTTAAGGTGACAGGCTATGTGCGTCTCCCAGATGATGCAAGAACAGCCATGTCAATTGTTGCCGCCGCTGATTATACCTTATCCTTCAAGGACGGCTATGACTGCCCACACAGTGCGTCAGAATGGGCTTCTATAATAGATGAGGAGTTTAAAAATCAGAAAAATTTTATTGTAATAAAGAAAACTAAAAAAAATGAGCGCGAGGTAGACCTTAAGCCATTGGTTTATAAATTTGAAGTGAATGAGGTGGAAGGTAAGCCTGAGTTTTTCCTGCAGGTATCTACCGGAAGCATCGACAATATAAAGCCTGAGTTTGTACTGGAGTCCATCTACAGCAAAATCGGTGAGGAATACAATCCAAATGCAATACAGATTCACCGTAATGAGGTTTATTCAAGAAATGAAGAGACAGGAGAGCTGATTTCACTTCTTGCCATGGGAGAGGAGATTAAATAATGAACAGATTAGTTCTTTCGAGATATGAGAAAAACAATCATTCATTTATTTCATATATTCTCCTGGATGAGAACAGGAAATTTGTAGATTTTCAGCTTTTTAACGAGGATAAGGTCTCTCTGGTAAACAATATATATGCCGCAAGGGTGGACAAGATCGTCCCTGGCATAAATGCGGCCTTTGTGACGATTGCAAATAAGCAGAGCTGCTATCTGCCGCTTGAGGACACAAAATCAGTCATCTATACCAATAAGCACTCGAACAAAGAGTCACTGTGCTGTGGAGACGAAATTCTGGTACAGGTGGTAAAGGATGCCATCAAGACCAAGGAGCCGGTTGTGACCACCAAGCTGTCCATATATGGAAACTACTGCGTGGTGACAACGGACGACACCTCAATAGGTGTATCAAAGAAGATACCAAAGGATGTTGCTTTAGATATAAGAGAAAGCATTGCTCCGCTGGTATCAGACCATGAGCAGGATAAGTATGGTATCATAATCAGGACAAATGCCCGGTCCGTTTCGCAGAAAACGCTGTGCAATGACATTGCGACAACCATTTCTTTGTACAAGAATATTATAAAAAAAGCAGAATATGCGGTGCTTTATACAAGGCTGTTGGAAAACACAAAGGATTATCTGCTTAAGCTGTATCATCTGGATTTTTCTACCATAGATGAAGTGCTGACTGACCAGGATGATATATATGACGAGCTTGTGGCAGAATTTTCGTCTAAGACAATCACAGATGGTAAAGAGCACCATGGTACACAGGCATGTGGAGCACAGACTGATGTATCAATAAAACAGACAGATATGTCAGCAAATGACAATACAGGTCATAGTATGCAGACAAATACAGCATGGATGAATATAGTGGATAAAATCCACAGATATGACGATTCAGCCATATCCCTAAATATGTTATATAAGCTCTCATCCCAGATAAAAGAATTATGTACATCACTGGTATGGCTTAATTCAGGTGCAAATATAATCATCGAACAGCTTGAGACCCTGTCCGTAATAGATGTAAACAGTGGCAGATGTCCTGCCAGAAAGGGCACTGATATATTAAAAATCAATAAGGAAGCCGCCACAGAAGCAGCTAGACAGCTCAGACTTAGGAATATATCCGGCATGATAATTATTGATTTTATTAATATGAAATCAAAGGCAGATGAGGCCGCACTGGTAAATCATCTGAAGGAAGAGCTGAAAAAAGACAGCATAACCTGCAGCTTTATAGATATAACAAAGCTTGGACTCGTTGAGATAACCAGAAAGAAGGAGTATAAATCCTTAAAAGAGACGATTTTATAATTATAATAATTTTCCAAAATAATTTGTTGAATTCTATTGACAAATAGATATTCATAGGCTAATATATGTGAGTATGCCGCACAGTGAGGTAGAAGTCTGTCGAAATGACAGCGCCGTAACTGGCGAGTAATGATAAATAGGAGGTGCCATATGTACGCAATTATAGCAACAGGTGGTAAACAGTACAAAGTTTCTGAAGGCGATATCATTACCATTGAAAAGCTTGGCGTTGAAGCTGGTGAGAAAGTGACTTTCGATCAGGTTTTAGTAGTAGGTGGAGATGACCTTAAGGTTGGAGATCCTACAGTTAACGGTGCAAGCGTTGAAGCTTCTGTAGTTAAAGAAGGCAGAGGTAAGAAAGTAATCGTTTACAAGTACAAGAGAAAAACTGGTTATCACAAAAAGAACGGTCACAGACAGGCGTTCACACAGGTTAAAATCGAGAAGATTAATGCCTAATGATAACTATTACATTTTTTCAAAATCGTGAAGGTAAACAATTAGGTTTTTCAAGCCTTGGACATGCTGGATATGCAGACGCAGGACTTGATATAGTTTGTGCAGGAGTTTCTGCTCTCGTTATAAACACAATCAATTCTATTGATGAGTTGACATCAGCAGAGTTTGATTTGGAGACAGAACAGGAGACAGGAGAAATCCGCTTCAGCCTACATAGACCTGCATCAGATGATGCGGATTTGCTGATACAATCATTGATTTTGGGATTAAAAGGAATTCAAAAAGACTATGGAGACGAATATCTCGTCTTAGATTTTAAGGAGGTGTAAGACATGTTAAATATGAACCTTCAGTTTTTTGCTCATAAAAAGGGAGTTGGTTCTACAAAGAACGGACGTGACTCAGAATCTAAGAGATTAGGTGCTAAGAGAGCAGACGGACAGTTCGTAAAAGCTGGTAACATCCTTTACAGACAGCGTGGTACAAAGATTCATCCAGGTACAAACGTTGGTATTGGTGGAGATGATACATTATACGCATTAGTTGATGGTGTATTAAGATTCGAAAGATTAGGAAGAGATAGAAAACAGGCTTCCGTATATCCAGTAGTTAACGAATAAGACTTGTTGAAACCCCGACTTTATTAAGCCGGGGTTTTTGTACATTCATGAGGTGATACTAAATGTTCGCAGATCGCGCAAGAATCATTATTAAATCAGGAAAAGGTGGAGACGGACACGTTTCCTTCAGACGAGAAAAATATGTGCCGGATGGTGGTCCGGACGGCGGCGATGGAGGAAAAGGTGGAGATGTAATCTTTCAGGTAGACGAAGGATTAAACACATTAACAGATTATAGACATAGAAGAAAATTTGCAGCCCAGCCAGGTCAGGAAGGTGGCAAGAAAAACTGTCACGGAAAAAACGGCGAGGACTTAATCCTTAAGGTTCCGGAGGGAACTGTAATTAAGGATGCAGAATCAGGCAAGGTTATCGCAGATATGTCTGGTGATAACAGACGCATGGTAGTCTTAAAGGGCGGACGTGGCGGATTAGGCAACCAGCATTTTGCCACATCAACCATGCAGGCACCAAAATACGCTCAGCCAGGTCAGGATGCAATTGAGATAGAAGTACAGTTAGAGCTTAAGGTAATTGCCGATGTAGGTCTTGTAGGATTCCCAAACGTAGGAAAATCTACATTCCTTTCCCGTGTAACAAACGCACAGCCAAAGATTGCAAATTACCATTTCACAACATTACAGCCAAATCTGGGGGTTGTAGATATGGAGGATGGTTTTGGATTTGTAATCGCTGATATACCGGGACTTATCGAGGGAGCCTCAGAAGGAGTAGGATTAGGACATGAGTTTTTACGCCATATTGAGCGTACAAAGGTCATGGTACACATAGTAGATGCAGCCGGAACAGAGGGCAGAGATCCAATCGCAGACATCAAGGCAATCAACAAGGAGTTAGAGGCATATAACCCAGAGCTTTTAAAGAAGCCACAGGTTATTGCAGCCAACAAGATAGATGCAATCTATGGTGACGAGAATGAGATAATCTCAGGGCTTAAGGCTGAGTTTGAGAAAGACGGAATCAAGGTATTTCCTATCTCAGCAGTCAGCGGAAAGGGTATAAAAGAATTATTGTACGAAGTAAAGAACCTTCTCGCAAAATGCCCTAAGGAGGTCACTGTATATGAGCAGGAATTTGACCCTGCACTTCAGTTCTTTAAGGACGAGCCTTACACTATTGAGAGAGCAGATGACGCAGCCTTTGTAGTTGAAGGACCAAAGATTGACAAGATGCTGGGTTACACCAATATTGAGTCAGAGAAGGGCTTCCTCTTCTTCCAGAAATTCATGAAGGAGCAGGGAATACTTAAAGAATTAGAGGCAAGAGGCATACAGGATGGCGATACAGTCAGAATGTATGGACATGAATTTGATTACTATAAGTAAAGGTTGATAAGGAGAAGTATATGAATCTTACAAGCAAACAGAGAGCATATTTAAGCAGCTTAGCAAATACAATTGACCCTATTTTCCAGATTGGCAAAGCATCACTTACACCTGAAATTATTTCAGCCCTTGATGATGCAATTGAAAAAAGAGAGCTGATTAAGGTAGCTGTCTTAAAGAACTGTATCGATGATCCAAAGGAGATTGCGGCTGTGATTGGAGAGAGAACTCATTCGACAGTTGTAAAGGTAATTGGAAAGAAAATGATTTTTTACCGTGAAGCAAAGAAAAACCCAAAGATAAAGCTTCCACAGTAAGCAGGCAATGAAAATCGGAATATTAGGAGGATCCTTTGATCCGATACACAATGGTCATATAAATATGGCTGTCTGTGCATATAAGGAGTTTAATCTGGACAAGGTTATTTTCATGCCAGCCGCTCATTCACCCAATAAAGACGAGAACTCAATGACCTCCTTTGAGGACAGATATGAGATGTGCCGTCTTGCGCTGGAGGAATACAATTATCTGGAAGTATCGGATTTTGAAAATGTCTTTAGCGGGCGCAGCTATACCTACAGGACACTTACAAAGTACAAAGAACTGCACCCAAAGGATGATTTGTATTTTATAATGGGTGGAGATTCGCTGGATTATTTTGATAAATGGTGCCATCCGGAAATTATAGCTTCAAAGTGTACGATTCTGGTGGTTGTGCGGGAAGCCTTTGAAAAAAAGCAGATGGAAGAGAAAATAAAAGCCATAGGCAGATTATTTCCATGTGATATCAGGCTGTGCGAATGTCCTAAATATGACGCCGCATCATCTGAAATCAGAAGCATAATCAAAAAGCAAAACCTTGATTCATCAGAGCTTGATGCTCTACTTAATGCAAATGTAAGGAAATATATTTCAGATAAAAATTTATACTAATCGAGGCAGGCAGAAGTTAAAATGGAAGTAGCAGAAATTCGTAAAAAACTAAAAAAAGCTTTGGATAAAGACAGATATGAGCATACTAAGGGAGTCATGTACACAGCCGGCTGTATGGCTATGGCTTATGGCTATGACATGAATAAAGCCATGCTTGCAGGACTTTTGCATGACTGTGCCAAATGCATAGCAAATACAGAAAAGCTTGATTTGTGTGAGAAGCACCATATCATTATAAGTACAGTGGAGCATGACAATCCGGGACTTTTACATGCCAAGCTTGGAGCAGTGCTGGCAGAGGAAATCTACAAGGTCACAGACCCTGATATCCTTCATGCCATCAAGGTACACACCACAGGCGAAGCAAATATGAACCTGCTTGACAAAATCATATTTGTGGCAGACTATATCGAGCCAAAGCGCTGCGAGGCACCAAGGCTTGAAGAGATACGACAGCTTGCATTTCACGATTTGGACAGGTGCGTAGCTGAGATACTATACGATACATTGCATTTTTTGAATAGCAAAAAGGGAGCAATCGACCCAACCACTCAATTAACCTACGAATACTACAAACAATTCAGAGAGGAGATATAAGATGGCAACATTGGATTTAGTTAAAAAGGTGGCACACGCTTTGGAGGATAAGAAGGCTGAGGACATCACAGTAATTGACATCACAGAGGTATCAACAATAGCAGATTACTTCATCATTGCAACAGGAACTAACCCAAACCAGCTTGCAGCAATGCAGGATATTGTTGATGAGACAATGTATAAAAATGGTGTTCATTCAAAGCAGGTAGAGGGAAATTCAAACTCAACCTGGATACTTATGGATTATCAGGATATCATCGTCCACCTGTTCTCTTCTGAGGATCGTTTGTTCTATGATTTGGAGAGAATCTGGAGAGATGGTAAGGTTATTGATATAAATGAGTAATTTTAACCGTTTTAATATAGTTTAGCTTGAAATTTAAAACCGTTTTTAAAGGTTATACATTATTATAATAAAAAGACAGCGGTTTGAAGCATGGAAAGGATAGTTTACTGGATGGCAGGGGCTGTCCTTTTTTGTTGGATAAAATCTTACTACACGACAGAGAAGACTGAAACTGATAGTAGAAAGTATTACTACGAGACGCCAGTGGATGGTGAGTTTGTTTACGGCTCAGAGACTTTGAAGATTTGAAGAGAGATGTTCCAGTGATGATGTAACATTGAAAAAGCTTACATAAGCATAAAAAAATCGCCTATGGCTTATCCACTAATAATAACGCATAAATCATAGGCGAAAAATTATTCTCTAAAAGAATCTAAACACCCCGAACACTTTTCCCAGAATAGAGCAGTCATCCACAATAATAGGATCCATATTGTCATTCTCAGGCTGTAATCGGATATATCCATCCTCTTTATAAAAAGTCTTAACAGTAGCAGAATCATCTACAAGGGCTACGACCATATCACCATTTTTTGCTGTGTTACACTGTTTTACAAGTACACTATCACCATCGCAAATACCAGCATTTATCATACTTTCTCCCTTTACCTTGAGTATAAATGACTGCTCATTTGGCATAAATTCCGCCGGAATAGGGAAGTAGCTTTCGATATTTTCAACGGCAAGAATTGGCTCTCCCGCAGCAACATGACCAATCATAGGTACATTTACAACTTCTCGTCTTGTAAGATTAAAATTATCATCTATAATCTCAATTGCTCTTGGCTTAGTAGGGTCTCTATGGATATATCCGTTCTTCTCCAATGTCTCTAGATGAGCATGGACAGAAGATGTCGATTTAAGATTAACTGCCTCACATATATCCCTGACTGTTGGTGGGTATCCTTTATTAAGTATTTCCTGTTTCATGAACTCTAAGATTTCTTTCTGCTTGTCTGATATCTTACCGTATGCCATTCATGGTACCTCCATTTATAATCTTATAATTATACTAACATATCTTGATAATAAAAGCAAACGTATATTCGCGAATATTTGTTCGATTTTCTATTGACAAACATTTGTTCGTGTAGTATATTCTAATTACAAACAAATGTTCGGAATCCATTTTACTTTACTAGATAAGACATTCACATAAATTCTGATGGTGAGACCGATAATCACAATAATGTGGGAGGATGCAGATTATGAGAGCATACAACAACAATATTTCAGCAAAAGCAAATGAAAGCCTTACAAAGAGGGAGAGAGCGGTCAAAATGCAGAAGAGAATTATTTTTTTTACTCTTGTTACTATTGTTTCCCTTATTATATTATTAGGCAGTTCCATTCATGCACTGGCTAGTTCAAATGATAACCGCCCTGTAAATAAGTATTACACAAGTATCACAGTAGAAGATGGAGATACTCTGTGGGATATAGCTGATGAGTACATTTCCGGCTATAATGTAGATAAAGCTGAGTATGTTAATGAAATAAGTGAACTCAACAATTTGTCTGATGGCAATATACATGCTGGTCAGTCTATCGTGGTTGCATATTATAGCAGGGACATAAAATAAAGACATGAAGTAAAAGTCAGCGTTAGTTGAAAAAAACCTCGGCTTCATATATAATATGCAGAGGGAGATTTTTGATTATGTTCAAATTATTTTATGTTATTTTTATGAATTTTCATCGTGCGCCATATATTGTTCCTAAGATGCGCTATCAGGCTAATCATCCGGAGAAGTTCTCTGAAAAGCAGCGGTATGCCTTAGCAAAGCATTGCGTCTATCTAATGAATAAGACTGGCAAAATCACAACGGAAGCATATGGACTTGAGAACCTGCCAAAAGAGGGTGGATATATTATGTATCCTAACCATCAGGGAAAATATGATGTATTAGGTATTCTCATAACTCATGAGGAGCCTTGTTCCTTCGTAATGGACAAGAATAAATCACATACTATGCTTGTCCGTGAATTTATAGATTTAGTTCAGGGAAAACGCTTAGAGAAGGATAATCCTCGTCAGGGCATCGTCATTATCAATGAGGTTACCAAGGAAGTAGCCGCAGGCAGGAAATACATTCTCTTCCCAGAGGGTGGCTACAAGTTCAATAATCGTAATAAAGTATGTGATTTCAAGGCTGGAAGCTTTAAGATTGCACTTAAGTCGAAGGCACCGATTATACCAATTGCCCTTATTGATTCGTATAAGGTATTCAATAGTTTCCATTTAGGACCTATTACCACACAGGTTCACTACTTAGAACCTATTACATATGATGAATACAAGGATATGAAAACTCATGAGATTGCAGCTCTTGTAAAGAAGCGCATTGAAGAAAAAATCGCATCTATTGAGAAAAATTAATCTTGTTAAAAATAAAATATCCCCACCAAAATGTTTTGGAGTGGGGATATTTTTTACTTTTAATTTTAATTATCCCGTCTCAGATGTACATATTTGACAGCTTCCCTCCGTCTTTCATCCTCAAGTGAAGCATAGTGCTTTTTGGTTGTATTTACATCCTTATGTCCTAATACGTCTGCAACCAGGTATATATCACCACTTTCCCTATAGAGGTTAGTGCCATATGTGCTTCTAAGCTTATGCGGTGTAATATGCTTTAAGCTTGTGACAAGCTGTGAATACTTCTTAACTAATAACTGTACAGACCGCACACTAATTCTTTTATTCTGCATTGACAAAAATAGAGCATCAGTGTGTCCCTCAGCTGCAACTATATCTTTTCTTTCATCCAAATAATTCAATAATGCCTCTCTGACTTCCTCGCCGAAATATACTACAGCTTCATTTCCACCTTTTCTGTGAATTTTTATTCCATTATTTTTAAAATCTACATCTGATATATCCAGTCCTACACACTCAGACACACGGATTCCTGTGCCCAGCAGAAGCGTTACAAGGGCCAAATCGCGGGTTTTAGTCTTTTCATGGTATTTCTGTTGGCTTTTGGTCAAACT
>URLU01000042.1 GCA_900548765.1 uncultured Lachnobacterium sp. | reverse complement strand
CCTTTATAGCAATTCCCTTTGCAAGAAGCTCATCCCTTATAGCATCTGCCTTTGCAAAATCCTTTGCCTTTTTTGCTTCTGCCCTCTCTGCTATTTTCTCATTTATGAAGGCTTCAAGCTCAGAATCCACAGATGTGGTGCTCTCTGCCAGAAGCTTTCCATTCTTGTAAAGTTCAAGAGAAAGTACCTGGTCAAAATCATCAATGAGGGCAAGCTTTGTCTTGTCATTTATATCAGCCTTTACCACATCATAAAGGATTGTGATTGCCATTGATGTGTTAAGGTCATTTGTGATGGCATCCATAAACTGAGACTTATAGCTGTCAAAAGCGGCCTGGTCAACAGTTCCCTCGTCCTTAAGCTCTGCCACTCTCTTTGCCAGCTTGTTATAAGCTGTAGCAGCATTGTCAAGAGCATCAAAAGAAAATTCCAGTGGCTTACGATAGTGTGACTGTAAGCAGAATAATCTGTAGGCAAGTGGATTGTAACCCTTTTCCTTAAGCACTGACACTGTAAGCACAGCACCCTTTGACTTGCTCATCTTGCCGGCTCTGTCATTTAAGTGGTTTACATGGAACCAGTAATTGCACCACTTATGCCCCAAGTAGCTCTCTGACTGGGCAATCTCGTTGGTATGGTGTGGGAATATATTATCCACTCCACCACAGTGAATATCCATATATTCTCCCAAATGCTTCATGCTTATGCATGAGCACTCGATGTGCCAGCCCGGATATCCAACGCCCCATGGGCTATCCCATTTAAGAGCCTGGTCTTCAAACTTAGACTGGGTAAACCATAATACGAAGTCGTTTTTATTTTTCTTATTTACATCTTCCTCTACATCATCACGCACTCCGACCTGAAGCTGCTCCTTCTCCACAGCAGAAGAAAACACAAAATAGTCATCCAGCTTAGATGTATCAAAATATACATTTCCACCGGCAAAATACGCATAGCCCTTCTCAAGGAGCACCTCGACCATGTGGATGAATTCTGGTATACAATTAGTAGCCGGCTCCACCACGTCAGGCATCCTGTTGTTTACAGCCTTAAAATCATTAAAGAAAGCATCTGTATACTGCTTTGCTATTTCCATTACAGTCTTGTGCTCACGTTTTGCACCTTTAAGCATCTTATCCTCGCCTGTATCACCATCACTTGAGAGATGTCCTACATCAGTAATGTTCATTACACGCTTTACATCATAGCCATAATATCTCAAAGCTTTTTCAAGAACATCCTCCATAATATAAGAACGGATATTTCCAATATGTGCAAAGTGGTATACTGTGGGGCCACAGGTATACATTGCAATCTTGCCATCCTCATTTGGAATCACTGCCTCTATCTGACGCGTAAGTGTGTTGTAAAACTTAAAATTATTCTCCATTTTGTATATCTCCATACTTCCTATATTATTTTATTATTTATTCTGTCATGCCCGCTTTCGTCGACTCATTGCACTCATACCATGGGTTTTGGTCCTTTTCTATAATCACTGCTTATGGCAACCCTGACACGACGCACAGTTACCACCGACCTGATAGCTGCCCTCATAAAAGCCTGTAAGTGAGCATATAGCCTGTGCCGAGATTCCTGCTTCTGTGCCTGTAAATCCCAGTCCCTCTTCTGTTGTTGCTTTTACATTTATCTGCTCTCTGGCTATGCCAAGTGTAGCTGCAATATTCTGCTCCATCTCTTCTATATAAGGTCTGAGCTTTGGTTTTTGTGCGATAATTGTTGCATCAATATTCTCAATTACATATCCATTTTCCTCAAGTAATCCCTTTACATGTTCTAAAAGCTTAAGACTTGAAATTCCCTTATACCTGGGATCCGTATCTGGAAAATGCTTTCCTATATCTCCTAGTGCCGCGGCACCAAGTAAGGCATCCATAATTGCATGCAGCAATACATCTGCATCCGAGTGTCCCAGAAGTCCCAGTGTATGTGGCACCTTAACTCCACCCAGTATGAGGTCTCTTCCCTCTACAAGTTTATGAACATCATAGCCCATTCCTACGCGCATTGATTTTTCTCCTTCTATCTTCCTGCCTGTCAAAATTGTGTATCCAATCTGCCTTAAGTAAATAAATCAAAAATACCACCGAACTCAGGCTCCATGTTATTGGATATGCCCAGAACACTACCTGAATAGTCGGAATGATACTGGTAATTATTGTAACATAAGTTATACGGAAAATACACCAGCAGCCCAACATTACAAACATTGGAACTGTAGATTTTCCTGCCCCACGCATAATTCCAGCAACTGTATGTGAAAATGCAAGCAGAAAATAAAACAAACTCTCCGTATGTGCCTGCAGTATTCCATAATTTACCACATCAGCCTCTGCATTAAATAGTAAAATAAGCCTTGGCATAAAGAAATATACCAATATACCTATGACTTCTGCAAGTGTTATCGAGCAGAAAATGCCAAAAGCTGCACCTTTTTTCGCCCTGTCATACTGTCTTGCCCCAAGATTTTGTCCTATAAAGGTGGTAAGAGCCATGGAAAAACAGGTTATTGGCAGAAAAACAAATCCCTCTATCTTAAAGTATGCACCACAGCCTGCCATAGCAGCACTTCCAAAAGCATTTATATTTGCCTGAATCACAACATTTGCAATAGAAATAATTGAATTCTGCAGTCCGGAAGGCAGTCCTATGCCTACAATCTGTTTTAACAAGCCCTTGTCAAAGCCAATTTTTCTAAGCTCCACCCTGTAGGTCTGGCTCTTTCCAGTGAGTCTCCACAAGCACATAAGTGTAGCTAAGAGCTGTGATATAATCGTGGCAAGAGCTGCATATTCTACTCCAAGCTTGAACACTCCGTTGAAGAGCAAATCCAGCAGTATATTTACAGCTGACGAAAATATCAGATAATACAGGGGATGCCTGCTGTCTCCCACCGCCTGCATTATGCCCATACAGACATTATACAATACCACAGCTATTGAGCCAAGGAAATATATCCTGATATACAGCACAGATTGTACAAACACATCCTCCGGTGTGTCCATCAGGGTCAATATCTGCGGGGCAAAAATCACACCCACCAGAGTCATTATGGCACCACACAATATACCAAAGGCCAGGTCTGTATGTATCGCTTTCTTCACATTTTCATGATCCTTTGCCCCGAAAAAGCGCGCAATTATAACGCCTGCTCCCATGGCTGTTCCATTGAAAAAGCCCACCAAAAGAAATATCAGGCTTCCTGTAGATGTAACCGCAGCCAGGGCGTCACTTCCTAAGAAATTGCCCACCACGAGAGAATCTGCCACATTATATAACTGCTGGAACAGATTGCCTATAAACATGGGTATTGCAAATTTAATTATATTTTTAGCTATTGAGCCTTCTGTAAGATTAACCTCTGACTTCATATCCTATCCTCTTGTGTAAAAAAGCATGAAAGACAGGACAGATAATCTGTCCTGTCTTTCTAATTCTATATACTTTGTTGTATTTATGCAAGTGCTGCTGTAATGATAGCCATAGAGTAAACCTCCGCTGCATTACATCCACGAGATAAATCATTGATTGGAGCATTAAGTCCAAGAAGGATTGGTCCGTATGCTTCAAAGTTTCCAAGACGCTGTGCAATCTTATATCCTATATTTCCAGCATTGATATCTGGGAAAATGAATGTATTTGCATGTCCTGCAACTGCTGACTCAGGGCACTTTGTACGAGCTACACGAGGTGCAACTGCTGCATCAAACTGAAGCTCTCCCTCAATTGGAAGTGCTGGGTATTTTGCCATAGCCTTGTGAGCTGCATTACGCATCTTGTCAACATCCTCACCTTTTCCAGAGCCAAGTGTTGAGTAGCTTAAGAATGCAACCTGTGGCTCAATGCCGAAGATTCTTGCACACTCTGCTGTCTCACCAGCGATTTCAACAAGCTCGTCCTCTGTAGGATGGATATTGATAGCACAGTCACCCATAGCCAGAACCTCATTCTCACCTGTAGCAGATGGACGAACAAGGATGAAGCAAGAAGAAACGATAGAGTTTCCCGGCTTTGTCTTAATAAGCTGTAATGCTGGACGAACTGTATCTGCTGTAGAGTAAGTAGCCCCTCCAAGAAGTGAATCAGCAATTCCCATCTTTACAAGCATTGTTCCGAAATAGTTAGCTGATGAGAGGATTCCTCTTGCCTGCTCAGGTGTAACACCCTTGCTCTTACGAAGCTCACAGAAGAGCTCAATCATCTCATCCATTCTATCGAAATTGTCAGGGTCTATAATCTCAGCACCGCGGATATTGAAACCGCTCTCCTCTGCCTTTGCATTGATAGCCTCTGGCTTTCCAACTAAGATTGGATGAAGGAAGTTGCTTGCAAGTAAACGTGAAGCTGCTTCAAGAATACGCGGGTCCTCACCCTCTGTAAATACAATCTTCTTTGGATCCTTTTTGAGAATATCGATTAACTGTCCAAAACCAAACATAATTATTTAATCTCCTTTATGTAAATAGTAATTTTTAACCATCACCCATTCTAACCCCATATTTGAGAAAAAACAATAATTGTCAATTTTTTAACGCTTTTTTCTTGTATTTTTTAACGTCCATAAATCAAATCTCTCAATATCGCAGCCCCATCATTTAAACTATTGTCAATAACATAGTCACAAATCTGTTTATTTCTCTTTTCTGCGTCAATTGACAGTATTCTTAAGGTCTTTTCAGATGTATCATAATCATCATCTATTATCTCTTCTATAAGCTGTTCCTTATCCTTTGACACATAGATGATGGCAGTAGGAAAATGCCTTTTCATGGCAATGGCTCCGCACATATCAAGCGGCATGACGGCAAACTGCCCATTTTTTAACACCTGGTCAATATCTTCCTGCTTAGTGCCGTATTTGATGCCGGCATACATAGTAGTCTCAAAAAAGTTCTGTTTTGCAAATTCCTCATCTGTGAGATATTTATGCTTATCGCTGCGCTTGGTGCAATAGGTCTTGGGACTTGCATAAGCCGTTTCCTGACACAGCTCCTGTACTATGTCATTTTTTCCTGAACCTGATGGTCCCACCAGTGCCAGCACAGATGGTATGCGTATTTTTTTCTCCTTATACAGGGATGCACTTATTATCTGCTCAACTAGAAGTACAAACTCTGTCATATTGTTAACGGACAGCATACCGGTCATCTTCCAGTTCCATGGCTTTCTCATAAGCACAGGATAAGCTGCCGGACTCTCCAACACATTGTGAATCGCATCATCCAGCACTATATCAAGCTGGACCAGATTCTTAGCATTGCCCAGTATGATGTTTTCTGGTGGAAAATCAGGAAAGGCTTCCAGAATCTGCCTTGCCCTGATTCCCATAAACTGAGGATAAGCAGCCGTGACAAAATACACGTCTGCTATCTCCATAAGCTTAAGCACTTGATTTCTGGTCTCTTCTGATACTCTCTGCCTCTTGTACAGTTCTTCCTCATTATAAAATTCCTTGATAACAGATGCCCTTCCCTTATTTTCCCAGGAATCAATATCCTCCAGTGTAAGGGGTGGAATAATATTGTATCTGTCATTTGCCATCTCTATAGCGATGTCGTTAAAAGGTGCTGTCACATCATCCCAGTCAAGTCCTATCTTCGGTCTAATCATAAACCAGCCCTCTTATGCCTCGTCCATAGACTCCATAATCTCGTTGAACTCCTTCTGGAACTCCGGGTCATCCTTCATTGTGCCAAAGGCTACGCCTGCCATAATCATGTAGATTACAATTACAAGGCTTAAAAGTGTTCCGATGATACCAGTTACAAGTCCTCCGATTGATACACCCTTGCCCCTCCTCTTAGAAAGCGAGATACCTGCTAATATAATTGCAACTATTCCAAAAATTAAGCCTATTCCCACACAACAGGTCACAATAGATAAAATACCCATAATAAGTGACACAATTGCCATTGCCCCTGCCCCTGTCTCCTGTGGCTGTACACTTCCAAATGGCTGCTGATTCTGACTATAGTTCTGTTCTGCTGTGTACTGTGCAGAAGTATACTCTCCTGTGTACTGCTGTGATTGTGATGTGTTCTGTTCATTCTGACCATTGTTATCTGGCTGTGTGTAATTGTTATTATCCATTTTCATGTTCTCCTGTCTTTTTATTTTATTGTTTTAAATTTGTATATCACAATTATACATTATATGTGAGGATTCTTCACCTTAAAATTTCCATAAAATTTTCTTTCTGCTGGCTGCATTACATGATTTAGGGTTGTGTACGAATGAGGTGAGACTGCCCTGCCATGCTTCAGACACGCTTTTGCTCTGGCCAGAACGCAGCAGTACAGGAAATTACAAGGTAATTTTCCACAGCACAAAAAAATCCGAGTGATTATCACTCAGATTTCAGTAGCGAGAGAGAGACTTGAACTCTCAACCTCCCGGGTATGAACCGGACGCTCTAGCCAGTTGAGCCATCTCGCCATTTTATTTAATTGAATGGGACCTACAGGGCTCGAACCTGTGACCCTCTGCTTGTAAGGCAGATGCTCTCCCAGCTGAGCTAAGATCCCATTTATGTCGGCCGACTCTTGCCGACCGACTTGATTATTATAGCTTGACCATATACTTATGTCAACTGTTTTCTCATAATTTTTATATACTTTTTCATATGATTATCAACACTTATCACTGTCAAGACTTACAACACAACAGACACTGATATTTAGGTATATCATGCAGCACAATTACACATTCTCCACCAGCTACTCTGCCAGCAGTCTCTCCACCAGTTTTACGCAGTCTGCCGCATCCTTTGAGTAGCCATCAGCACCTATCTCATCCGCAAAGCTCTGTGTGATGCAGGCTCCTCCGATTACCACCCTGCTCTTACAGCCCTTTTCTTTGCAAAGCTCCACTACATCCTTCATACGCATCATGGTTGTGGTCATAAGTGCTGACAAACCTATGATTGCTGCCTCCTCTTTTATGGCAAGGTCTACTATATCCTCACACTTCACATCTTTTCCCATGTCTATCACATTGTAGCCATAGTTTTTGAGCATGAGAACCACCAGATTTTTGCCTATATCATGGATATCCCCCTCAACTGTTGCAATGACAAGGGTCGGCATATCGCCTCCTGCGCTCTTTCTCTCCATTTGGGGCTCCAGGTAGTCTATGGCTTCCTTCATTGTATTGGCACTGCCGATTAGCTGTGGCAGGAAATATTTCTTGGAGTTAAAGAGCTCTCCCACTTCGTTGATTGCAGGGATGAGATAATCATTTATAATCGCATCCGGCTCTGCCCCATCTGCCAATACCTTGTCCACCTCTGAAATAATAGTCTCCTTGCTGCCCTTTAATACAGCCTTAAAGACTGGATTTTCTGAGAGTTCTGTGCTGACTCTGCCCTCACCGGAGGCTGCTTCTCCGCTTGCAGCCGCCTTATTGACTCTTACAGTTTCAAACTGGGCATTTTTTTCTGTGAACTTATTCATGTGTTCTATATACCTGATGTCACTGGATGGTCTGTTAAGCAGCATATCCGATGCAAAGGCTGCATTCATCAGTAAATCCTGTGACGGATTGGCAATAGCCATTGTAAGTCCCCTGTTTATCGCCATTGTGAGGAAGGCTGTATTTACATAGCCTCTCTCCGGCAGTCCGAAGGAGATATTTGAAAGTCCACAGATTGTAGGCAGCTTCTTCTCATTTTTACAGTAATCAATCGTCTCAAAGCACTCTACCGCTGCATTTGCATTGGCTCCTATGGTTGCCACAAGCCCATCCACCACAATATCAGCATGGGACATGCCAAGGGCAAGTGCCTTGTCATATATTTCATTGATTATGGCTTTCTTTTCCACAATATTCTGAGGCAGTCCTGCATCTGAAAGGGGCAGAAGTATAAACATGGCTCCGTACTTTGCTGCTACAGGCAGAAGCTTCTCCATTTTTTCTGTCTCAAGAGAGATAGAATTGATGAGGGCACGTCCCGGATATATCTTGAGTGCCTCCTCTATAACATCCACATGGCTTGAATCGATACAAAGTGGACAATCCACTGTGGATGACACCTCATATATGACTTTTTTCATCATCTGAAGCTCATCAATGCCATTCATTCCCATATTTATGTCAAGTATTGCTGCACCATTTGACTCCTGATCCATAGCCATATTTCTGACCAAATCGAGCCTGCCTTCTCTGAGCTCTGCCTGAAGTTTTTTCTTGCCGGTAGGATTAATTCTCTCACCTACTACAAGGAAATTGCCATCCAAATCTATCTCGACAGCCTTTCTCTCAGATGAGAGGATTCTTCTGTGGCTCTTTAAAGGAGCGATAAGCTCCATGCCCTTTACCTTTGCTGTTAGAGCAGCTATATGCTCCGGGGTTGTTCCACAGCAGCCACCTACAATCGCAGCTCCTGCCTCAACAAGGGCAGCTCCTGCCTCTGCAAACTCCTCCGGAGTCATCCTGTATACAGTCTCCCCATCCACCAGCTCAGGCAGTCCTGCATTTGGCTTTGCAAGGATTGGAATAGTGGCATACTCTGCCATTATTTTAACAGGCTCAATCATCTCCATAGGACCTGTTGAGCAGTTTATTCCTATTACATCCACACCTAAGGATTGTAATACCACAACCGCAGCTTCCGGCGGTGTTCCGTAAAGTGTACGTCCATCCTCATTGTAGGTAAGAGTCACCATAACAGGCTTATCTGACACCTCTTTAATTGCAAGCACTGCCGCCCTGCACTCCTGCAGGCTCATCATGGTCTCAACAACGAATAAATCAGCTCCTGCCTTGTCCAATATAGAAGCCTGTTCCTTATACACCTCCACAAGTTCCTCAAACATAAGCTCTCCCAGAGGGAAAAGCTGCTGGCCTGTCATGGTCATATCACCTGCAACCAGTGCCTTATCTCCAACAGCTTCCCTGGACAGCCTGACCAGTTCAGTGTTTATCTCTGTAATTCTGTCAGCCAGTCCATACTCCTCAAGCTTTATCCTGTTTCCGGTAAAGGTTGGTGCATAGACAATATTAGTACCAGCCTCCACATAGCCTCTCTGTAAATTCAAAAGTACTTCCTTATGCTCAAGAATCCACGCCTCAGGGCACACACCTATAGGCATTCCTGCCGCCATCAGATTGGTTCCTGTTGCTCCATCCAAAATAATTGGTCCCTTATTCACAAATTCTCTAAATTCTTTTTTCGTCATG
This sequence comes from uncultured Lachnobacterium sp., assembly GCA_900548765.1. Classification (GTDB taxonomy): domain Bacteria; phylum Bacillota; class Clostridia; order Lachnospirales; family Lachnospiraceae; genus Roseburia. The sequence goes on along the minus strand of URLU01000042.1, from coordinate 4,465 downwards.
GCATTTTATCCTTAATCTTTTCTTTGCAAACATTTTCGTATATAATGGGATGAATGTCAAAAGAAATTTTATTTTTATCCAAAATAGAAAGAGGACTTATGATGAAGGAAATTAAACTAATAGCTCTGGATTTGGACGGAACCCTTTTTGATAACTCAGGTCAGATTTCGCCCGCCAATAAAATAGAAATAGAAAATGCTGTCAAAAAAGGCATAGCTGTCGTTATCTCTACCGGCAGACCTTTTTCAGGCCTGCCCTTTGAACAGATAAAGGACACAGGCATCAAATATGCCATAACCACCAACGGAAGTGCCCTCTATGAAATAGAGACCGGCAAATGTCTCTTTGAAGCAGCCCTGGACGATGCTGTGGTCATACCAATTATAAACTACATTATGACCAAGGATATCCACGCAGATGCCTTCTGTGGCGGCAGGGGCTACACATCAGAAAAAACGCTTTCCGCCCGCTCCAAGTTGGACGTACCAGAGTCACTGCTCAAATACATTATAAACACCAGAGAGGTGGTTCATGATCTGGCAGCCTATATAAAAAATAAAAATCTCCATGTCCAGAAGATGACTCTTAATTTTCACAAGGACGCAGACGGCAGATTTGTGGACCGCGAGGATGTAAAGGCCTTCCTTATGGCAAATCCAGACATCAACGTGGTATGCGGCGGCTACAACAACCTGGAATTTACTGCTGCAGGCGTGGACAAGGGCATGGGTCTTAAAAAGCTTGCAGAGCTTTTATCTATTCCAATGGAAAGCACAATGGCAATCGGTGACACCGAAAACGATTTATCCATCATACAGGCTGCCGCTGTGGGTGTTGCCATGGGAAATGCAACAGAAGAGGTAAAAAAAGCCGCAGCCTATATCACTGACTCAAATACTGAAAATGGTGTAGCACATGCCATTGCCCATTATACAGCCTGATATTTAAATCATTCTTAAGAGCTTCACATTGCGCTTGAGGGATTCCACAGTCCAGTCAATATCCTCTCTGCTGGTGTCCTCACCCAGAGTAAAACGTATTGTACCGATTGCATATTCCTCAGGCACCTTTATGGCTGATATAACATGGGACAGCCTGCTGCTTCCTGAATTGCAGGCAGAACCGGCAGAAGCAATTATCCCCTCCTCCTCCAGCAGCACCAGAAGGGCTGTGGCCTCAACCCGCTTAAAGGAAAAGCTTGCATTGCCCGGCAGCCTGTATATGCTGCTACCATTGTATCTGACATCCTCAATCTCCCTCATCACCCGCTCAACAAGATAATTCCTAAGGTGTATTTCTTTTTCTACATTCTCATGCATTTTAGCCACACTCAGCTCAAGAGCTTTTGCCATGCCCACTATTCCTGCCAGATTTTCTGTACCAGCTCTCCTGCCCCTTTCCTGGGCTCCGCCATGTATAAATGAAGGGATATTTACGCCCTTTCTCACATACAAAAAGCCCACGCCCTTAGGGCCGTGAAATTTATGTCCACTGGCACTCATCAGGTCCACAGGTATTCTGGACACATCTATAGGAACCTTGCCCATGGCAGCCACCGCATCGCAGTGAAAAAATACACCATTTCGTCTCGCCCATGCGCCAATCTCGTTTACAGGCTGGATTGTCCCAATCTCATTATTGCCATACATTATTGTAATCAGTGTTGTATCGGATTCTGTGCAGCTTTTAAGCTCCTCCAGGTTCACTATTCCGTCCCTGTCCACGTTGAGATAGGTCACATCATAGCCTAATTCTTCCAGATATTCACAGGAATTAAGCACAGCGTGATGCTCAGTCTTCTGGGTTATGATATGCGTTCCCTTTTTCTTATTGTCCCCTGCCAGACACTTTATGGCCCAGTTATCCGATTCACTGCCTCCTGACGTAAAAAATATTTCTTCCGCTTTCGCTCCTATGCAGTCTGCGATTTTCATCCTTGCTCCTTCAAGCACATGCCTGTTCTCTATTCCTTCCTCATAATTTGTGGAAGAATTAGCGAATTTATCTTCCATATAAGGCAGCATTGCTTCCTTTACCTCTGGATACATTTTTGTGGTAGCCGCATTGTCCAAATATATATTTTTATTCATAATCCCCATCCTTCCCCATATATTTTTATAAATGCTTTTTTGGGTGATATTTCTGAAAACTGTTAAAGTAACGAATTTAAAAAAATTATTATCTAACCCAATAGTTAATGGCACCCTCATCCTCACCTTTGCAGGAGGTGCCAGCAGATTTATTGGTTTCTTCTATAGGATATTCCTGACACGAACTATTGGTGCAGAAGGATTGGGAATATATCAGTTAACCTGCCCTGTGCTGGCTCTAAGCTATGCCCTGTGCTGTGCCGGCTTCCAGACCGCCATATCAAAGCTCGTCGCAGAAGCCAGAGACAATGGCAGAAAATGCCTTGCTGCGGGGATTTTTCTATCACTTATAGTCACAATTATTTTTGAAGCCATAATATATCTGTATGCGGACCTGATAGCAATTAAGATTATATGTGAACCAAGATGTACAGACTTGCTCAGGATTTTGTCATTTTCTTTCATTCCTGCCACTATCCACTCCTGCATAAACGGCTGCTATTACGGTCTCAAAAAAACTGTGGTTCCTGCCCTGTCCCAGCTTGTAGAGCAGCTTGCAAGGGTGGGCAGCGTGTATCTGATCTATGTGGTGAAGCAGAGCTCTGGCTCTCCTCTAACGCCTGCAGATGTGGTATGGGGAATCACGATCTGCGAGATATGTGGACTGCTTTTTTCTGTGTCGGCTATGCACTTTACGAATCAGTCTCCTATAGCACTTAATACATATAAACCCAATAATGCCTTAAATTTATATGACCGCAGGAAAGCCCATAAGTTTCCTAAGCACCTTATAAACAAAGGCTCGAGAACTTTCATCAATTATACAAGAGAATTATGTGCGCTGGCTGTCCCAATGTCACTTAATCATGTTTTACTGACCTTATGTACTGCTTTTGAAAACATTTTAATTCCCATACAGCTGCAGAAGTACGGCTGCACCACCACAGATTCCCTGTCCGTCTTTGGAATCCTGTCTGGCGTTGCCATGCCTGTCCTGCTCTTTCCCTGTGTGCTGACAAACTCAGTGTGCGTGATGCTGCTTCCCGACATATCAGAAGCCCAGTCACAAAATAATGCCGCCCACATCAGAAACACTACCAGGCGCGCTATGTTCTACGGAGCGGTATTTGGCCTGCTATTTACCTCTATATTCAGATTCGGTGGAAATTTTATAGGAAATGAAATATTTAACTCCGGCCTTGCCTCCCATTACATATTAAGGCTCTGCTGGCTCTGTCCCTTTATGTATGTTACAAGCCTGCTTAGCAGTATCTTACATGGGTTAGGAAAGCCTAAGAGTGTGCTGGTTACTAATATTCTGGCTGGAGGAATCAGGATATTTATGATTATATTTGCGGTGCCGGTGTATGGAATTGATGCTTATCTGTGGAGCATGCTGGTGGCACAGATATTTGCCACTGTGGCATTTGTATACCTCACAAATAAATAAGCCTGTATGCTGATTGTTACCAGTAAACTATTGTGTATCGCTTTTAAGTAAAATTACACAAAAAGAAAAAAGCCTTAAAATCATCGTTTTAAGGCTTTTTAGTCGTAATTAGCAAGATTTAGCAGTATAAAAATTATACTCTTGAAAGGTACTCACCTGTACGAGTATCAATCTTGATAACATCATCTGTCTCAACGAAAAGTGGAACATAAACTGTTGCACCTGTCTCAACTGTTGCAGGCTTTGTAGCACCTGTAGCTGTATCACCCTTGAATCCTGGCTCAGTCTCTGTAATCTGAAGCTCAACGAAAAGAGGTGGCTCAACTGCAAATACTTTTCCATTGTGTGAACATACCTTACATGTCTCGTTCTCTTTAACGAACTTAAGTGCGTCTCCTACTTCTTCCTTTGGAAGTGCAATCTGCTCGTATGTCTCTCCATCCATGAAGTTGTAGAAATCATCATCTGCATAAAGATACTGCATATCTTTTCTGTCAATGTGAGCTGTTGGACATTTCTCTGTTGGACGGAATGTCTTCTCTACAACACCTCCACTGATGATATTCTTTAATTTTGTTCTTACGAAAGCTGCGCCCTTACCTGGCTTAACATGCTGGAATTCAATAATCTGATAAATGTTACCCTCGAACTCGATTGTAACACCATTTCTAAAATCTCCTGCTGAAATCATTCGATCTTCCTCCTTGACTTGTCTCTCACTTGTCGATTTTACTATAAAATGCCATATATTTCAAGTACTTATTTACTTGTTGCGTGCTTCAATATCTGCAAACATTGCAACTCGTCTTGCATGTCTGCCACCCTCGAACTCAGCCTCAAGGTATGCCTTTACAATATCCTTTGCCAGCTCAACTCCTACAATACGCTCACCAAAAGCTATGATGTTGGCATTATTGTGCTGTTT
>URLU01000041.1 GCA_900548765.1 uncultured Lachnobacterium sp. | reverse complement strand
TGTACCTGAATGAACTGATTCCCACATATGTGTATCCGGTTATCACGGACATGGGGATTCAGGGGCAGATCAGTGTAGAAGCTGTGCAAAAAGCCATAGAGGAGACAGTGGATGCCAGTGCAGTGATAATCACATCCCCGACCTATGACGGCATAAGCTCTGACATAGCACAAATAGCAGAGCTTGCCCACGCAAAGGGGATGGCGCTCATAGTGGACTCGGCCCATGGTGCCCATTTTGGTTTTGGATATGGCATGCCGGAAAATGTCATAAAGCAGGGGGCAGATATAGTAATAGAAAGTGTCCACAAGACACTTCCGGCCTACACCCAGACAGCCCTGCTTCATATCTGTAGTGACCGGGTGAAGCCGGAGGCTGTAGAGAGGTATCTGGATATATATGAGACCAGCTCGCCGTCCTATGTGCTGATGGCGGGGATAGAAAGATGTATTGATATGGTGGCGGAGCAGAAAGATAAGCTGTTTGGCGGCTTACAGCGTAATCTTGATTCCTTTTATGAAAAGGTATCAGGACTTAAGTATCTAAAGGTTTTAACCAAGGCTGACATAAAAGCAGACGATGCCTTTGACTTTGACAGAAGCAAGATAATAATATTTACAGACAGGGCTGGCATGAGCGGTCAGGATATGTGGGATATACTCTTGCAGAAATACCATATACAAATCGAGATGGCAGCAGGAAATTATGCGGTTGCATTGTCGAGTGTAATGGATACAGAGGAAGGCTTTGACAGGCTGGCAGCAGCACTCATTGATATAGACCAGGGCATAAGTGCAGCTGTAAATGTGCATGAATGTGAATCTTTAAAAAGTGATAGGGAGAGGAGCCAGCCTATCAAAGCAGGAAGATGTAGTAAGCATATTGTGAATGCCGAAATATACCATCCTAACGAGAGACGCCTTGAAATATTTGAAGCCGAGGATGCATATAAAACCCAATGCAGATATGGAACTGAAGGAGCACACAAAGCTCAAGGCTCATATGAAGTCAAAACTGAAAATAGATGGCAGGTCCTGCAGGTTCCCCTGGAGGAGGCAGCAGCTCAGGTGTCAGCCAGCTTCATAAACCTCTATCCACCGGGAATCCCTCTGCTAGTACCAGGCGAAATAATCTCTCCAAGACTTGTCAGGGATTTAAAGACCATAATAAAGCTTAATCTGGAGCTGCAAGGTTTGACAGAGAACAATTTCATAACTATACTAAAAGGATAATGAAAATGGGAAAAATATATTGTGTGATGGGCAAGAGCTCATCCGGTAAGGATACAATTTACACCAGATTAATGAGCCAGAAGGATTTTAATCTAAAGAAAATAATACCCTATACCACCAGACCTATACGAGAGGGAGAGGTTGACGGAGAAAATTATCATTTTTGCACAGAGGACCAGCTAAAGAAGCTTGAGGCGGCAGGAAAGATAATAGAGCTCAGAGCCTACGACACCGTATATGGCGTGTGGAGATACTTCACAGTGGATGATGGGCAGATAGATTTGAACAAAAACAGCTACATGCTCATAGGCACACTTGATACCTACACCGGAATAAGAGAATATTTTGGAAAAGACGCAGTCGTGCCGATATATATAGAAGTAGAGGATGGAGAGCGCTTACAGAGGGCACTGAACCGGGAGAAGCTTGAGACAGAGCCTAAATACGCGGAGCTGTGCAGGCGTTTTCTGGCGGATTCAAAGGATTTTTCAGAGGAAAACCTGGCAAAAGCCCAGATAGATGTGAGATTTCAAAATCTGATACTGGAAGACACAATACAAAACGTAAGGGATTACATTAGCAGAAATTAGAGGGCGCTTATGGATGTAAAGGTAAACAATATATCACAGGTTACCCAGGTGCCGGACACGCAGAAGACCACGGTTGGAGATGGTTCATTCAAATTCACCCTGTCGTCAGCCATTACAGATGCAGAGCTGCAGGCAAAGGTGGATTCACTGATGGAGGATATCACAGCTCAGGGAAACCGCATCGCCCAGCATATGGATATCAGAGATATGAAAAAGTACAGAGGTCTGATAAAGGACTTCCTGAACGAGGTGGTGTACAGGTCGCATAAGTTTTCCAGAGAGAACTTTCTGGACAGAAGGGGACGCCACAGAGTATATGGAATCATTAAACTAATAGATGAGAATCTGGATCAGCTGGCCACAGAACTGGTGTCAGATGAGATGGATCATTTGAAAATACTTAATGCAATAGGTGAAATAGAAGGTTTGCTGCTGGATATATTTACCTAGAAAGTGGGGGCAATATGGCAGGATTTAAGGATATAATCGGACATGAACAGATAATAGAGCATCTGAAAAATGCAATATCCATGGGAAAGGTATCCCATGCCTATATTTTAAACGGACCAGACCTGTCTGGTAAAATGATGATAGCCGAAGCCTTTGCCATGGCATTGCAGTGCGGGAACATGGATGCAATGATTGCTGGTGGCAAGGATGTGGATGGCTGTATGGAGTGCCGTTCCTGCAGACAGGCAGCAGACCATAACCAGCCGGATATAATCTATGTCACCCACGAGAAGCCAAACAACATCTCGGTGGACGAGATACGAGCACAGCTAAACAATGACATAGCCATTAAGCCGTATAGCAGCAAATACAAAATCTATATAATCGATGAAGCGGAGAAGATGAACCAGCAGGCGCAGAATGCTCTCCTAAAAACAATAGAGGAGCCGCCGGCATATGGTGTAATACTGCTTTTAACTACCAACGCAGATAGTTTTCTGCCGACTATCAGGTCCAGGTGCATAACCTTAAATCTCAAGGCAGTCAAGGATGAATTGATACACAAATACCTCATGGAAAAGCTGCACATACCGGATTATCAGGCAGATGTGTGTACAGCCTTTGCCCAGGGAGTAGTGGGAAAAGCCATACAGCTTGCCAGCTCAGAGGACTTTAACGAGATGAAAAAGTCTGCCCTCCAGCTCTTAAAGAGGTTAGACGACATAGATTTATATGAGCTTACCGCAGCAGTAAAGCAGATAACTGAGTATAAGCTTAAGGTGCAGGATTATTTTGACCTGATGATGATATGGTACAGGGATGTCCTGTATATGAAAGCGACCAATGATGTTAATGGACTGATTTTTAATGATGAGGTCTATGATATAAAAAGACAGGCAGCCAAACATTCCTACAACGGAATAGACAACATATTAGAGGCTCTGGAAAAGGCAAAGGTGAGATTAAATGCCAATGTTAATTTTGAGCTTGTGATAGAGTTGCTGCTTATGACAATAAAGGAGAACTAGAATGACAAAAATAGTAGGAATCAGATTCCGAACCGCAGGAAAAATATATTATTTTGACCCATTAGACTTTGAGCTGGAGACAGCAATGCATGTAATTGTTGAGACAGCCAGAGGCATTGAGATGGGAACAGTCCTCATTCCACCAAAGGAAGTAGAGGATGACAAGGTGATTCAGCCGCTAAAGCCTGTTATCAGAGTGGCAACAGATGAGGATGAGAAAAATGTTGAGCACAACAGGGAGAGAGAAAAAGAGGCCTTCAAAATCTGCAAGGAGAAGATAATCAGGCATGGGCTTGAGATGAAGCTTGTGGATGCAGAATACACCTTTGATAACAACAAGCTCTTATTTTATTTTACAGCGGATGGACGAATCGACTTCAGAGAGCTGGTAAAGGATTTGGCAGCAGTATTCAGAACCAGAATCGAGCTTCGCCAGATTGGTGTGAGAGATGAGACCAAGATGATGGGCGGACTGGGCATATGTGGCAGAGAGCTCTGCTGTAAGTCTTATCTGTCTGACTTTGTGCCGGTTTCAATCAAGATGGCAAAGGAGCAGAACCTGTCCCTCAACCCTACCAAGATATCAGGTGTCTGTGGAAGACTCATGTGCTGCTTAAAGAACGAGCAGGAGACCTATGAGTACTTAAACAGCAGAATGCCAAATGTTGGAGATATCGTGGTCAGCAGAGATGGTACCAGAGGCGAGGTAAAGAGCTTGAATGTCTTAAGACAGAATGTCAAGGTGCTTGTTGAGAATGGCGACGAGAAGGAAATGAGAGAGTTCTCTGTTGATGATTTAAAGTTCACTCCGGGACGCAGGAAGGATGTAAAGGTTACTGCTGAGGAGCTTAAAGAGCTTGAGGGCTTAGAGGACAACGATGAGGTGGCAGAGGAGAAGCCAAAGCCAAGAAACCGCGGCAATAATCAAAACAGGAACCGCCAGAGAAACAATGGTGATGATACATTTCGCAATAGCAGCAGGCGTTCAAATGAGAATCGCGACTATGACAGAAAAGACTACGAGAAAAAAGAATATGATAAAAGGGATAATGCCAATGCTGTAAGGGAAAATAACCAGCAGTTTGAACAGAAATCATCGGATATGGAAAGAACAGATGATAACAGACCAAACGACAACAGACCAAACGACAACAGGCAGAATGACAACAGAAACCACTACAACAAGAACAGACGCAGTCGCTATAAGGGAAAACGCAATGACAACGGAAATAGAAATACAAACAGACAGCAGTCTGATACACAGTAACGAGCGTCTCGATGATTTGCAGTGCAATGGCTATTTCATAATTCAGGATCCAAAACGCTTCTGCTTCGGCATAGATGCTGTGCTTTTGTCTGGTTTTGCCAGAGCAAAAAGAGGCGAGAGAGTGCTGGATTTAGGCACGGGAACAGGTATTATACCTATTCTTATGGCAGCAAAGACCGGGGCAGCCCACCTGACAGGCCTTGAAATACAGCCTGACAGCGCGGATATGGCTATGAGAAGTGTAAGATATAATGGGCTTGAGGACAGGATAGACATAGTGGAGGGAGACATAAAGACTGCATCAGATCAGTTTGGCAGGGACTCCTTTGAAGTGGTAACTACCAATCCGCCCTACATGATAGAGCAGCACGGAATAAAAAATCCTGATGATGCCCTGACCATTGCGCGCCACGAGGTCTGCTGCAATCTGGAGGATATAATCAGGGAAAGCTCAAGGCTTTTGAAGCAGAACGGCAGATTTTACATGGTTCACAGACCCTTCAGACTGGCAGAGATATTCAGCCTCATGGTACAGTACAAAATCGAGCCAAAGCGGATGAGACTGGTTCACCCTTATGTGGACAAGGAGCCCAATATGGTTTTAATCGAGGGCTATAAGGGCGGTAAGAGCAGACTAACTGTGGAAAAACCATTGATTGTATACAAGGATGTAAATGTGTACACAGACGAAATCTACAAAATATATGGATATTAGGAGAACAGAATGACAGGAACCTTATATTTATGTGCGACTCCCATTGGAAATCTGGAGGATATAACATACCGGGTGCTAAAAACGCTCAAAGAGGTGGATTTAATAGCGGCAGAGGACACGAGGAACTCTATAAAGCTTTTGAATCATTTTGACATAAAGACCCCCATGACAAGCTATCATGAGTTTAACAGGATAGAAAAAGCTTATCAGCTTGTGGCAAAGCTCAAGGAAGGCAAAAACATAGCACTTATAACAGATGCCGGGACACCTGGCATTTCTGATCCCGGCGAGGATATAGTCAGAATCTGCTATGAGGAGGGCGTTCCTGTCACATCCCTTCCAGGACCTGCGGCATGTATAACGGCACTTACCATGTCGGGCAGACCAACCAGAAGATTTGCATTTGAAGCCTTTTTGCCAAGGGATAAAAAAGAGCGTGCAGTTATTATAGATGAACTCAAAAATGAGACCAGGACCATCATAATATATGAAGCACCTCACCGCCTGATCAGAACAGTTACTGAGCTGATGAATGGTATCGGCGACAGGGAGCTGACAGTCTGCAGGGAGCTCACCAAAAAGCATGAGGAGAAAATGCAGACTACATTTTCAGAGCTATTGGAATACTCAAAGGAGCATGAGCCAAGAGGTGAATATGTGCTGGTCATCTGTGGCAGGAGCAGAAGCGAAGTCATAGAGGAAAAGCAGCAGAGCTGGGAGAATATGCCTTTGGAAGAGCATATGGCCTACTATGAGAACCAGGGAGTAGACCATAAGGAAGCCATGAAAATGGTGGCAAAAGACAGGGGTGTAAGCAAGAGAGACATCTATAAGCAGCTGCTAGAGTAAAAATCATCAAAATATTTTTCGATAATATTAAATGGAGCAGGCCCGATATCAAGCAGGGTCTTATGAAAAGAGCTGAGAGAGAAGTCATCATATTGGGCTTCCTTTTGGCTCTTTATATCTTCTATCTCCAGATAACCCACATAGTATTTGAGGTAATTGGCAGGATCAGAGATAACCAGATCCATGATGGACAGCAGGGTATCAGGGTCATTAATGCCATAGTCAGCCCAGAAATTTTCCACAGCAGCGTAGTCCCAGCCATAATAATTCACACCTATATCCGTGCTTGCGTAGAGACTTAGGGAGGCAGCGGCCTCGTTTTGCAGAAAATCAATGGTCTCATCATCAATTCCTGCATATTGGCCGGCATATTTGTAGGATAAAAACTCTACATATGCAGCCCAGCCCTCTGTGTAGCCGTCGAAGCCCAACTGGCAGCGGTAAGGCTCAAGCCCGTATTCATAGGACATGACATTCTGGTATAGATGTCCCGGAAAGCCCTCGTGGGCAAGGGTGGTAAAAAACTGGATGTCGGGATAAGTACTCGCACTGTTGACATAAATTTTATTGCTGCTGTGGTCATCCCAGGGCGGCGTGATGTAAAAAGCAGGTGCCAGCCCATCAGACAGGGAACTATCCACAGCAGAGACGGTATAGCAAAAGTTATCAACAGTAGGAAAGTCATCTTTGATGGCAGTTTGTAGATAATCCAGCACTTCAGCTGGATTTGACTTCATGTCACTGCCAAAATCTGAGACGCCGGAGAGGGAGTCCTTTACATTATTCCGGGACATATATTCTGAAATAGCATCAAGATTTTCCCTGCGTTCGTCTGCAATTTCCTCAAATAAATCATCTACGGATTTGTCTGAGCCAGTGTATTTCTGAGTCAGGAGCTCGTAATAGTCACAGCCATTAACGGCATAATAAAGCCCCAGAGAGTTGCGTCCACGTCCCAGAAGGGCGGTCAAATCAGAGGCAAGCCTGGTGTAGGCAGGCTTGATGAGGTCTGACACGATAGCATTGTTTTCCTCTATGTAATCTGATTTTTCTGAATCGGACAGGCTGTCAAGCTCATTGATGCGGTTTGCGAAGCTGTCGATTAGGAGGGAAGAGTTCTCAAAATCCTCACACTGGTTGATTACATCCACGCAGAGGTTGTCGGACATAAAAAGCCCTGCGTCAGCCTTTGCGGTCTCAAAAAGCATTATTCCATCGAAATATCCGGGGAGGTCACTTAGGATTTTAAAATACATATCAATGTCCTCCTTGCAGTTAAAGTCATACTCGGATAGGAGAATCGGCATCTGGCAGTGGGCACCACTTGAGATACCGAGAGGTTCAGAGTATAATTCGTATTGTAAGAGGCTGTTTTCCAGAGTGAGGTATTGGAGCAGGATGTCGTATTCTAGTTTTTGTTCTTTAGATAATAGAATACGAGGGTATTTTTTTAGTTTATCCAGAGCTGGGCTTGTAGATTGTGCAGCATTTGTGGAACCAATAGAGTCCGCTGAACTATTGACGTCGGTAGAATTATCCATGCTCCAAGCAGGAAGATATGTACCTTCCGTATACAGACTATCTGTGTCGATACCATACGCAGCAGGGTCTTTCAATGAGTAGTGCAGAGACAACGCATCCGATGTAACCTCGGATATAAACTGTTCTTCAAGAAAATCCTCAAAACTCTCATTCACAAAGTATGAACTTCCCAGAACGGAAAAAACAGTTATAATAGGAAGTGAAAAAAATAAAATAGATTTTTTGAAACGGAATTTTTTCATAGAACCTTTAGAATATGTTTTTATATAAAATATGAAAGGATGGGGCAGAAAATGAGTGACAATATAGCGGTATTTCTGAAATGGGTAGAGGAATCAGATAATATAGTATTTTTTGGCGGCGCAGGAGTGTCCACAGAGAGTGGAATCCCGGATTTCAGAAGCGTAGACGGACTTTACAACCAGAAGTATGACTATCCGCCGGAGACGATTTTAAGTCATAGCTTTTACAGGCAGAAGCCGGAGGAATTTTATCGGTTTTACAGGGACAAGATGCTCTGTCTTGATGCAGAGCCCAATATAACCCATATAAAGCTGGCAGAGCTCGAAAAGGCAGGAAAAGTCAAGGCGGTTGTCACGCAGAATATAGACGGACTTCATCAGAAGGCGGGCAGCAAAAATGTTATGGAGCTTCATGGCAGTGTGCTCAGAAACTACTGTGAGAGGTGCTATGAGTTTATGAGTGCTGAGGATATACTGCACTCAACAGGTGTGCCGGTCTGTCCAAAATGTGGTGGTACGGTAAAACCAGATGTGGTATTGTATGAGGAAGGCTTAAACCAGAAAACCATTGAGGATGCGGTCTATTACATAAGCCATGCGGATATGCTGATAATAGGCGGAACATCGCTGGCAGTCTATCCGGCAGCAGGGCTCATAGATTACTATAGGGGCAATAAGCTGGTGCTCATCAATAAGTCGGCTACACCCCAGGATTCTAAGGCAGACCTGCTGATACAGGAGGGGCTGGGAAAGGTTTTTTCGCAAATTCAGATTTAGCATGGGAAGCCTGAAGGAATTTATTTTGTGAAAATCTTCAGGGCTAAAACATTATGCTAATAAATAGAAAGATATAATAAATAGAGAAATAAGAAAGTAGGAAATAGTGTATGGATAAGTATGCCGTTGGCGACATCGTGAAGCTTAAAAAACCTCACCCATGTGGCAGCGCTGAGTGGGAAATCCTTAGAGTCGGCGCAGATTTCAGATTAAAATGCATGGGCTGTGGTCATATGGTGATGGTGCCGAGAAAGCTTGTGGAAAAAAATGACAGAGGTTTGAAGAAAAAAGCAGAATAAATTGCGAATAAAGGCTTGCAAAGTTGCCAGATACATGGTATCATCTATTTTCGTGATATATTAAATTCCTTGTTCATGGCATGACCATGGACCAGAGACCAAAAGGAGGTAAATTCGCATGAACAAATATGAATTAGCACTCGTTGTTAGTGCAAAGATCGAAGATGATGCGAGAACAGCTACAGTAGAGAAGGCAAAAGAGTACATCGTACGTGCCGGTGGTACTGTAACAGAAGTTGAGGAGCAGGGTAAGAAGAAATTAGCTTACGAGATTCAGCACATGACAGAAGGCTTCTACTACTTCATCCAGTTCGAGGCTGAGGGAACAGCTCCAGCATTACTTGAGCAGGACGTTCGTATTATGGACAATGTTCTTCGTTTCTTATGCGTTAGAAAAGACGAGGCATAGAATAAGAAATAGGAGATTGTATTATGAATAGAGTAATACTTATGGGACGCTTGACAAGAGACGCAGAAGTCCGTTATTCACAGGGGGACAGTCAGTCAGCACTTGCAAGATTTACAATTGCAGTTGATCGTCGTTTTAAAAGAGATGGTGATGCTCAGACAGCAGACTTCATTAGTTGCGTAGCTTTTGGCAAGACAGCAGAGTTTTTCGAGAGATTCGGACGTAAGGGAACAAAATTCGCTATTGAAGGCCGTATTCAGACTGGCAGTTATACAAACAGAGATGGTCAGAAGGTTTACACTACAGACGTAGTTGTGGACAATGTTGAATTTGCAGAGAGTAAAGGTTCAGCAGGTTCAGATGGTGGTTTCGTACCAGCAGACAGACCATCACCTAGTCAGGCTAGTGACGGATTCATGAATATTCCTGGTGGAATCGACGAAGAATTACCATTTAACTAAGAGTTGCCCTTGGGCAAATATTTAAGGAGGTAAGACATGGCTTACAATAAGACAGCTGAAGGTTCTTCAATGAAGAGAAGACCAATGCGTAGAAGAAAAAAAGTATGTGTTTTCTGTGGCAAAGATAATGTCATTGATTATAAGGATACAAACAAATTAAAGAGATACATCTCTGAGAGAGGAAAAATCCTTCCACGCCGTATCACAGGAAACTGTGCAAAGCATCAGAGAGCTCTTACAGTAGCTATTAAGCGTGCACGTCACGTTGCTCTTATGCCATACGTACAGGATTAATTCTTGTTTGGATTATAAATAGCTTAATAAGACACCTTCCAGATATTCTGGGAGGTGTTTTTTTGATGACATGTTTTTGTTATAACGGATTTTTGGATTTTTTGTACTAGATTAGTTAATTAGATACTAAAAACATGTCGAACATTTTTGCAGTTTTTGTTGCACAGATATTTTTATGATGATAATATAATCTCAAAGCATATATTTCATTTCCAGTGCATAAAGCACTCAAATCTAGGACATGTAAATACATATATGATTCAGAAATTCATGCTTTTAAATACGACAAACAATTAAAGAGTGAATTTCGGAATATGAAAGGCTGTTATGTAAAGTAAATGAATAGTACATACATAGCAAATGTATGGTTGTTGCTAGATATATATGTTCCTTCATCTGTAATTCACTCAGAAAACATAAGGAGGGTTACATATGGAAGGTAACAGAGAGTACAAGAGTGATGTGTTTAGTATGCTTATGGAGGATAAGAAGAATGCGTTAGCATTATATAATGCGCTTAATGGTTCTGATTATACTAATCCGGATGATGTAGAGATGTGCACATTGGAAAAAGGAATATCACTGACAGTTAGAAATGATGCTTCGTTTGTGCTTGACTCAAGTCTAAGCCTCTATGAGCATCAGTCGACAGTGTGTCCTAATATGCCGCTTAGGAATCTTATCTATGTGGCAAATCATTTAGAGAGATATGTGAAGAAGCAGAGATTAAACCTGTTTGGCCATTCACTGGCGAAGATTCCAACACCTAAATTTGCAGTTTTCTATAATGGCAATGAAAATCAGCCAGAACAATATGAGTATAAGTTATCAGATTGTTTTGAAAAGAAAACTGATGAACCACAACTAGAACTTAAGTGTATGGTGTATAATGTAAATAAAGGCAACAATAATGAGCTATTAGATAAATGTGCTTTTCTCAAGGACTACATGATTTTCATTGAGTATGTCAGGTATTACTACAAAGATGAAAATGTCAATCTGGATGAAGCGATTGAGAAAGCAATAGACAGATGCATCAATGAAGATATAATGAGGGATTTCCTAATTGCCCGCAGGGAGGAGGTAGCAAAGGTGACAAACTTAGATTTTACATTTGAGAGACAGATAGAGCTGGAACGAGAGGAAGCTGAAAATAAGGGTTTGCTCCGTGGCCGAGAGGAGGGCTTGTCACGTGGCCGCGAAGAGGGGGTGCTCCGTGGTCGTGAGGAAGGTTTGCTTCGTGGTCGAGAAACTGAAATCTTGAAAAGTGTAGGTGAGGGAGATTATGGAATTCACCGAGGCGCAGAAAAGCTTGGCATCTCAGAGGATGAGTTTGTTGAGAAAATGAAAGCGGCAGGGTACGAGGTTCCTATAAATGGTTAATTGATGGTCACAGGGAATTGTTTCCCTGTGATTTTTAATGATATGTTTTTTGTTATAACGGATTTTGGGACTTTTTGTACTTGATTAGTTAATTAGATACTAAAAACATGTCGAACATTTTGCAGTATCAAATTATACTTGAAATAAAGTGATAAAAGGTGTATATATTAATTATCTTTTTTCTTTTATGGCAAATCGCCATGCGAATTCCAATTTACAATTTGTAATATAAGGGCTCCTATGCTATGATAACAACATCATTTCAAAGGGAAAAATAAGAGGGGGATATTTAAATGAAAAACAAGTTAATCATCACATTATTAGCATTAACAATGACCGCCGCAATGCTTGCAGGCTGTGGCAAAGAGACAGCAGAAGTACAGTCTGCTGATACAGAAGCTGTAGCAGAAGTAAGCACTGAGACAAAGGCAGTTGTAGCAGAGACTGAGACAGAGGAGGGCACAGAGGGCGCAGAGCTTGTTTACAACACAGAGACAGACACAGAGGTTGTAGCAAAGGAAGATAAGACAAAGTCTGATAAAGCAGACGCAAAGACTGACTCAACAGGCAGCACCAAGGATTCTGCATCAAAGACTGACAGCAAGGATGCTGGAACAAAGAATGATTCTGCAACACAGGCACCGGCAGAGACAACAACAAATACTCCTGCACAGACACCAGCAGAGACACCAGCACCGGAACCAGAGCCAGAAGCTCCTGCTCAGAACTTATGTCCATATGGACCATTTGACCAGTGGCTTGATTTAGGTAATGGATGGTGGGGATATTATACATGTTTTCAATCGCCAGAGGGAACCAGAAGTGCGTTAGATAAGGAATTTGCAGATGTAATTATGACTCCTGATTCTACATGGACATATGATGATTGGAGCACAGAACTCGTGGGAAATTATGATGATGCAAAAGATGTTATTTTAACAAAATATCATATGGTACCAATTACCAATTAATTTTATTTAACAAGAAAACTAAATAGAGAGGATGATGAATATGAGTAAAAAATCGTTCATTGCAAGAGCATCCGTTATCGCATTTGTTGTACTGGGTGTGTTTTTTTTAAAACCTACTGATGTAGAAGCGCATGATAACGGATGCAGTATTGTATCACCTAGCACTATGGAATATTGTCTTTCAGATGCTCCAAATGATAGCACAGATGGCACCTGGCAATCATGGATAGACTGGTATGCAGCAAAAGGTTACACATATACAGGATATTTGGATGCAAGTGGTGATGTGACAGCCTACTGGATGAAACTTCAAAAAGGTAGTGAACTTTATTATGCGTTCCTGTATAAACATCCAACAATTGATAGGTACTGGTCGCCATATATGCAATGGATAAAAGTAGATGGTGTTTACTATTATACAAATGAATTAGGCATTATTTACAGGAATACATGGGTATGGACCAGAACAAACAATGAATCTGCTGCTGCATCTGACCCACATGGCTATTTTGTTTTTGACAATTCAGGAGCTATGTGTACTGGCTGGCACAAGGACAGTGATGACAAATGGTATTATATGCGAATAGACCGCAGCTACAACAAAGATGGTCCGAGCATGAAAGTCGGTGAAAGTAGTGGTTTCCTCTGGGAAACAGAACGAGAGAGTATTAACAGTGGTGGAAGAAACAGTGAAGGCTTGTACTATTTCACCGGCATAAATGTCAATACCAACGTGTACATAGAAGATACATCGGGCAATTATGGCAGTGCAAAAACCTCCACTGTGAAATATTCAGTAGGTGATGGTACTGGACAGGTAAAACCTCTTGCAACAAAGACCATAAGCCCGGATACCAATTATGTAGCTAATCAGTATGACAGCTCATATTTTTATATTAACACCAGTCATGATGGCAGTCGTACAGACGCATATGATTTTACCATATCAAATGGTGATTATAAGTCGTACACAGTAAATCATTTTAACTATTATATAGCCAGAAACACATATACAATGACCTTAAATCATTACAAATACAATGTATCTACTGGAAAATATGATAGCAAACCATTTAAAACAGAAACTGTGAGAAAAAAATATGGCACCGCATATACACCAGCTTATACCACAGCTCCCACAGGCTATTCCAAAAAGAGCAGAGACTGCAATAGCGGATGGACAGTAACAGGCGATAAGACCTTTTCACTGTATTACTACCCAAACAGCTACACGCAGACCATAAACTTCTACAAGCATACAGCAAGCGGAACATATACAGGTCCAACCTATAAAAACGAATTGTTAGGGTCAAAAACCTACAGTGCATTATATGGAACGACCTTTAATGCTTCTAACAATAAGGCTGCATGGGGAAATGTAGAGGGCTGCCATTGGTGGAAGATTGATAAATA
>URLU01000040.1 GCA_900548765.1 uncultured Lachnobacterium sp. | reverse complement strand
CAGCATAATGATATAGCCTTGCTTTATTTTTGTCTCAGTCTTCATAGCCCTGTACAAGGCTTCAAAGCCTATCAGCGATACCAGAATCAGACATAGCCTTGAAAGCCTGTCTGCACTTAATCCGGCAAAACCACCTAATATTATCAGCCCACTGACTGCCATAAACCCGCCAATACCAACAGGCAGTGACCTTTTAAGGATTTTTTTCAGGAAACTGCCTCTTATAGGATTGTTATTTGGCTCAAGTGCCAGTATAAAAGCTGGGATTCCTATTGTGTACATGCTTATAATCGACACCTG
The DNA here is from genome assembly GCA_900548765.1 of uncultured Lachnobacterium sp. GTDB lineage: Bacteria > Bacillota > Clostridia > Lachnospirales > Lachnospiraceae > Roseburia. Next base: position 13,686 of record URLU01000040.1, on the reverse strand, counting down.
AACCGGTTTTAACGGATATTCCACAATAAAAATCACACAAAACACAGCCAGGAGCATGGAAAATATATTTTTGACCAGAAAAAGTGATGCCGACCTCTCGATATTATTTACCACTCTTCTGCCCTCATCAATTACATGTTTCATTTTTGAAAAATCCGAGTCCATAAGCACAAGCTGGGAAACATGGCAGGCCGCATCACTGCCTGAAGCCATGGCTATGCCACAGTCAGCATCCTTTAGGGCAAGCACATCATTTACCCCATCCCCTGTCATGGCAACTATATGCCCTTCATTTTTAAGGGCGCTCACAAGCTGTCTTTTCTGCTCGGGTCTGACCCGTCCAAAGACTGTATACTGGCTGACCGCGTTTTTGTAATCCTCTGGGGTCTCTAAATCAGAGGTGTCGGTATATTTATCCGCATCCTTGATATTAGCAGCTTTGGCAATTCTTGACACCATTTCCGGATTGTCTCCTGATATAACCTTTACTGCCACATCGTTATCATTAAAGTAATCGAATATTTCCCCTGCACCCTTTCTAATTGGATTTGACAGTGCGATTAGTATAAGTGGCATATGATTTTCCTTTGCAAATACAAGCGTTCTGCGACCCTGCTCTGTATAAGCTGTCACGTCCCTTTCTATTTTGGAATATGCTTCTGCCATTACTATGTCTGGAGCGCCCAGATAGCAGGTCTCACCATTTATCGTGGCTTTTGAGTATTTCTTTTCCGGAGAAAAGGGCTGTATGCCACTTATTTCATTTGTATTTTTTTGTATGTGAGCTTGTGTATTCTCCGCCATATCTGATTGTGCTGTCTGACATGAATTCTCTACAAACCTTTTTAGTGCTTTCATTGTTGCATTATCATCATGCATGCATAATATATAATTTTCTAATAAACTTTTTATCATATTGCATTTTTCTGCACTGCTTTCATCTATTTCATTTACGTCTGTTCCATTTTTGCCTGCGGCATTTGGGGGCAAAGCAAATTCTTCTTGTTCTATAATATTTGTTTCACCATCGTATACAATATATCCGCACACCTCCATCTCAGGCTCAGTGATGGTTCCAGTCTTATCAACGCACAGGACATCCACCCTTGCCAGCGTCTCAATACACTTCATATCATGCACCAGCACCTTATCAGCCGCAAGCCTTATTGTGCTCACTGCCAATGCAAGGCTTGACAGCAGATACAGCCCCTCAGGTATCATTCCGATAACAGCAGCTGCCATTCCCGTTATACTGTCCTTTAAATTCCTGCCCATATTGACAAAAGACTGGACAAATATCATTATTCCTATAGGTATAATTGTAATTCCAATCATTATTATAAGCTTATTAAGAGAGCGGATCATTTCCGACTGCTCTTTCTTATGGGTTCTGGTGGCTTCTATAGTAAGCTTTGAGGCAAAGGCTTCCGCCCCTACCTTTTCAAGTTTTGCTTTCAGACTGCCTGATACCACATAGCTGCCTGAAAGCAATTCATCCCCTGCTTCCTTTGCGACCTCATCTGCTTCTCCTGTAATAAGGGCTTCATTTAAGCTGGCATTTCCTTCTAACACCACCGCATCCGCCGGTATCTGGCTGCCCGCTTCAAAAATGCATATGTCATCCCTGACCAGTTCTTCTGATGAAAGTATTTGTATTTTTCCATTTCTAAGTGTTTTTATCTTTGGCGCACTGACAATTGATAGCCTATCCAGGACTTTTTTAGAATGGATTTCCTGCACTATTCCTATACAGGTATTTGCAGCTATTACCGGTATAAAGAGCATATCACTCCACGCCCTGACTATCCCTAAAAGAATTGCAAGTATAAGAAAAACAAGGTTGAAATAGGTCAGCACATTTGATTTCACAATATCTGAAATACTTTGTGTTGACGATTCAACCTTGCAATTATCTGCATGAGCAGCGATTCTTTCCTCCACCTCTGCATCGGAAAGACCATATTCACATTGTGTTTTTTCATTATCAGACATAACAACCACACCTCTATCACAAAATCTTAGATTATTATGTCCTGATTAACGAATTTAATTTACTGTTTTGAAAGGAACTCATGAATTCCCTTTGCAGCAGCCTTTCCAGCACCCATAGCAAGGATAACTGTAGCAGCTCCTGTAACAGCATCTCCACCGGCGTATACACCCTCTTTAGAGGTTGCACCAGTGTCTTCCTGAGCCACGATACATTTTCTTCTGTTGGTCTCAAGTCCCTCTGTTGTAGAGGAAATAAGTGGATTTGGAGATGTACCAAGTGACATGATTACTGTGTCACACTCTATCTCATACTCAGAACCTGGAATCTCTACAGGACTTCTACGTCCAGACTCATCCGGCTCTCCAAGCTCCATCTTGACAAGCTTGATACCCCTAACCCATCCATTCTCATCTACAAGAATTTCTGTTGGGTTCTGGAGTAAATCAAAGATGATTCCCTCTTCCTTTGCATGATGTACTTCTTCCTTACGGGCTGGAAGCTCTTCCTCTCCACGACGATATACGATATGTGTCTCAGCACCAAGTCTTAAGGCTGTTCTGGCAGCGTCCATTGCTACGTTTCCACCGCCGACAACTACAACCTTCCTGCCTCTTGAGATGGGTGTCTCATAGCCTTCCTTGAAGGCCTTCATGAGGTTGTTTCTTGTAAGAAACTCATTTGCAGAGAACACACCATTAGCCTGCTCTCCCGGGATATTCATAAATCTTGGAAGTCCGGCACCTGAACCGATGAATACAGCATCAAAGTCCTCTTCTTCCATAAGCTCATCAATCTTTACAGATTTTCCGATTACTACATTTGTCTCAATCTTTACACCGAGAGACTTGACATTTTCAACCTCAGCCTTAACCACCTTGTCCTTTGGAAGTCTGAACTCTGGAATACCATAGCTTAATACTCCACCGGCAGCATGAAGTGCTTCAAAAATTGTCACATCATAACCAAGCTTTGCCAGGTCTCCTGCACATGTAAGTCCAGCAGGACCCGAACCAATTACAGCTACCTTCTTACCATTTTTCTCTGCAGCACCCTTTGGCTTGATTCCATTTTCTCTTGCCCAGTCAGCAACGAATCTCTCAAGCTTACCAATAGAAATCGGATCTCCCTTGAAGCCTCTGATACATTTTCCCTCACACTGACTCTCCTGTGGACATACACGTCCGCAGACCGCTGGCAGGGCTGATGACTCAGAAATAATCTGATAAGCTGCCTCAAAATTTTCATTTTTAACCTGCTCGATAAATGCTGGAATATTGATTGATACAGGGCAGCCCTTTACACACTGTGCATTTTTACAGTTGAGGCATCTTGCCGCCTCTGAAACAGCTTCCTCCTCATTATATCCATAACAAACCTCTTCGAAATTTGTAGCACGAACCTTCGGCTCCTGCTCACGAACAGGTACTCTAACTAATACATCCTGTGCCATTATTTGTCACCTCCGCAATGTCCGCAGCCACCATGATGAGTAGCGCCTTCTTCGTATGCAAGTTTTGCACGTCCTTCTTCTGTCTTGTACTGCTGTTGTCTCTTCATAGCCTGGTCAAAATCTACCAGATGTCCATCAAACTCTGGGCCATCTACGCAGGCAAACTTAACCTGATCTCCAACAACAAGACGGCAGGCTCCGCACATACCAGTTCCATCAACCATGATAGGGTTCATTGAAACGATTGTAGGGATGCCAAGCTTCTTTGTGAGAAGACATGTGAATTTCATCATAATCATCGGTCCTATTGCGACGCACTGATCATATGATTTTCCTTCATTTACAAGAGACTCCAGGCACTGGCTTCCATTTCCATGGAATGCATATGAGCCATCATCTGTACATACATATACATTTGTGGCAACAGCCTTCATCTCATCCTCGTAGAAGAGAATGTCTTTATTTCTAAATCCCATGATTACATCACAGTCTACGCCATGCTCATGAAGCCATTTAACCTGTGGATATACAGGTGCAGTACCAAGTCCACCAGCAATAAATACGATTTTTTTCTTCTTTGTCTCTTCGAGATTTTTCTCTTCGCAAAGCTCTGATGGACAACCAAGCGGTCCTACGAAGTCTTCTAAGGCATCGCCTTCTTTGAGAGCCATCATACGCTCTGTACCAGCTCCGATTGTCTGAACAACAATTGTAACTGTTTCCTTTTCTCTGTCATAATCACAGATTGTAAGTGGAATTCTCTCTCCTACCTCATCTGTTTTTGCAATAATAAACTGTCCTGGCAGGCATTCTCTTGCAACTCTCGGTGCTTTGATATCCATTAAAATAATGTTATCTGCCAGCTGCTCTCTACGCACGATTGGATACATATTGCTTCCTCCTAGTGTTTTCTAATCCCTTTTGTTTCACTTCTCTTATAAATTATTCTTTATATTATTAATATTTAGTCTGGCAAATGTTAAACAATTTAACATTTTAAAATAATAAAGAGACGTTTCCACGTCTCTTTATTGTATATGAATTGATATAATTTATCAATATCTCAAATGTGATATTCTATAACAATAATTTATGAGAAGTATACCAGCTCATCCTCAGGCTTTTCTGCCTTCTCGATTGATATAGGGTAAAGCACTGGTCCCTTGCCCTTATATTCTCTGGCAAACTCCACCTTTACCTGTGCTGTGATGTCAATCCATGACTTATGTGGTATAGATGCCTCATCATCATATTTACACTTGAAGCCTATAAACTGAACATCCTCTATACAACAGGTCATGGCAAATCTGCCCGGAACCATAATGCCCTTTTTGAGCTTGTCAGGATTGTATACAAGCGCACGGAATTTAATCTTCTTGCCATCGTACTTCTTATAATTCTCCATTGCGTCCATATACCAGATAGCATAATCAGCATCAGAAAGTTCAATCACATCTGCGTTGATGTCAAATGGCAGTTCCTCTGGTCTGTCATCAATTGTTCCATCTTTTCTCTCATAGACAATCTGGGCTTTTCTATTGATGTTTTTTATAGTTCTCCTCAGATGTCCCCTGTCTGTGTCATCATCAGTCCTGTTAAAAATCACAACATCACTGGCAAAGACCTGCTCCTGCATCATAGCTCTCATATTGTTCATATAGAGGTCAAATGTAGTAGAATCAACAGTTGTAAGGTGCTGGACAATCACCCAGTCCTTTGGAAGCTGGGCCTCAAGAATCCTGTCTATGCCCCATGTGCCATTATACTCGATAAATACCTGTTCAGGCAAAAACTGTTTATTCAGCTCATTTAATTTTTCTGAAGTAAACTCTTCCTCAGAATCAATTGTTGTAAGCTTAAAGTTCACTGTCTTAAGCTTGTCCTCGTTATATTCCTTGTCTCCATCCTCACACATAATGAGAAGCCCCTTAGCGCCCTCGCTGAAGTCATTCTCATAGAGAGTCTCCTCAACAAGGGTTGTCTTACCACTATCCATAAATCCGGTAAACAAATAAACTGGTATCTCCTGTGCCATATCGTTTCCTTTCAAAGTGCAAAACTAAACGATTCCAAATAATTCCTCAAGTTCATGCTCGTGAATATTTGTACCGATTACAACTAATCTTCCTGTGTAATCAGGCTCACCTTCACGAATCTCATACTCGCCCGGAACCATGTCAAAGTAAATCCATGTTCCATCTACTGACTCAACCATTCCCTTGGCTCTCAGGATATCATCATTGTCAACAAAGCCCTTCAATATTTCCTCAAGCTTAGCCTTTTCAAACTTATGAGGTGTCTCCTTACCCCAGCTTGTGAAAATATCATCTGCATGATGGTGGTGATGATGGTCATGGTCATGGCAGCCACATGTGCAATTCTCGCCATGGTCATGTTCGTGATGGTGCTCATGCTCTTCATGGTCGTGATTGTGCTCATGTTCTTCATGGTCGTGGTGGTGCTCATGTTCTTCATGGTCATGCTCATGCTCTTCATGGTCATGGTGGTGCTCATGCTCCTCATGGTCATGATGATGGTGCTCATGTTCATGCTCAGCTTCTTCCTGTGCATGGTGAGTCTCAGCAAGGACCTTCATCTCAAGGTTGTCCTGACCTTCCATTGTAGCAAGAATCTTCTCTCCCGAAATTGAATTCCAGTCTGTAGTGATAATTGCAGCCTTTGGGTTAAGAGCCTGAATCTGCTTTACACAGAACTCTAACTGCTCTGGTGTTGCATTCTGGCTTCTGCTTAAGATAACAGTTGTAGCATGTTCAATCTGGTTGTTAAAAAACTCTCCAAATGCCTTCATCTGCTTGCTTGCCTTTAAGGCATTTACAACAGTTACAAGTGCGTTAAGCTTTACATCCTGTTCCTTCTCAATATCGATGACTGACTTCATAACATCAGAGAGCTTACCGACTCCTGATGGCTCGATTAAGATACGGTCTGGATGATATTTTGTAATAACCTCATTAAGGTTTGTTGCAAAATCTCCTACCAGTGAACAGCAGATACATCCTGAATTCATCTCTGTAATCTGGATTCCAGAATCCTTTAAAAATCCTCCGTCGATTCCGACCTCTCCGAACTCATTTTCAATAAGAACCACCTGTTCCCCCTTAAAAGCTTCCTCTATCATCTTCTTGATGAATGTTGTCTTTCCTGCTCCGAGGAATCCTGAAATAATGTCAATCTTTGTCATTTCTATTCACTCCTTATCTAAACGCGGTTTGCGCAATTTATATTTTTACCAAGTGTATTTTACTCGCTATTTCTAAATAATGCAAATCATTTGCATTTTGTTTATTTTTTTTTCATATTTTTGAAATAGAGTTGTGGCTCCGAGTCAGGTCAGACAAGCCCCAGCATGCAGGTGTCAGACGCGCTCTCGCTCTGGTCGGGACGCAGCGGTACTAAATTCGCGCCAGCGCATGCTGGTGCTCATTAAGTGCCGGCGTTCCTTTAAGGTCTGACACCTGCATGCTGGGGCTTGCCTGACCTGACTCGTATTTCTACGCTTTGATGTTGCTACAAATAAATATTCCATAAAATAATATATCTCTTACTGTTATGTGTATACCCAAATATGAAAAAACAAGTTTTTTACAAAACTCACAGGCGTGAGGTACCAGATATATTTAGCCTTATTCAATTTAGCGAAGGTACAACTCAATCTATTTAATAAATATAATATTGTTTCAGTCTAATCAAGTTATCACTGTCTGCTCAATTATTGTAGAAATAAACCTTATGTCTTTATCTATGCATATGATACAGCTTCTCGTAAATACCCCCCTTAGCGAGCAGCTCCTCGTGTGAGCCCGACTCTGCGATTCCTTCCTCTGTGAGCACGAGTATCTTCTCTGCGTTCTGGATTGTGGTTAATCGGTGGGCAATTACAAAGGTTGTCCTGTTTTTGGCAAGCTTCTCCAGAGATTCCTGCACTACCTTTTCACTCTCATTGTCAAGGGCTGAGGTTGCTTCGTCAAATATAAGGATTGGCGGATTCTTTAAAAACACTCTGGCTATTGATAGTCTCTGTTTCTGTCCTCCAGACAGCTTGATTCCTCTCTGTCCTATGTCTGTGTCATAGCCATCTGGAAATGACATGATAAATTCGTGAGCATTTGCATTTTTTGCTGCTTCTATTACTTCTTCCCTGCCTGCCCCAGGTTTTCCATAGGCTATATTTTCAAATATGGTACCAGCAAAAAGATATACGTCCTGCTGTACCATTCCTATGTGATTTCTAAGACTGCTCAAAGTCACATCCCTTATATCTTTTCCATCTATCCTGATTGTGCCCTCTGTCACATCATAAAATCTCGGTATCAATGAACACAGTGTGGTCTTTCCTGCTCCTGAGGAACCCACTAGCGCCATATAGGCTCCTGCCGGCACCGTCAGATTGATGTTCTTTAAGACTCCCTCTGCTCCATCATTGTATTTAAAGGACACATTCTGAAATTCAATTTTTCCCTTTACATTTTTAAGTTCCTCCGCGTTCTCTGAATCCTTAATGTCCGGCTCTATATCCATTATCTCCCTGAATCGCTCAAAGCCTGTATATCCGTTCTGGAACTGCTCTGTAAAGTCAACCAGTGTCCTGATTGGGTCAGTAAACACATTAATATAGAGTAGAAAGGTTATCAAATCGCTGATATTTATCTTGCTGTATGCGATGAGGATTGCTCCTGCTATGATTACGTTCACCTGAATAAGTGTTGAAAAAACACCTACTCCTGACTGAAATATTCCCATGAAATGATAACTGTTCTTCTTTGCTGCAAGGAAGCCATCGTTTCCTATCTTAAATTTTTCGTTTTCTATATCTTCATTGGCAAAGGATTTTACTACTCGTATGCCTGACAGATTATCCTCTATCTGCTCGTTGATTGCTGCAATTTTCACTCGATTGCTCTTAAAGGCTGCCCTCATTCTCTTATTAAGCACAAGAGCAAACCAGAACATAAATGGAAGCACTATAAAGGCAGCAAGAGCAAGCCAGCCATTGATATTTAGAAGAATTATGAGTGCTCCAGCAATCTTAAGCAATGAAAGAATAATATTCTCAGGTCCATGATGCAAAAGCTCTGTAATATCAAACAAATCCGATGTCACCCTGCTCATAAGCTGACCAACCTTGGCATCATCATAGAAGGAAAATGAAAGCTTCTGTAGATGAGCAAAAAGCTCTGCTCTCATGTCATATTCCATTTTTGCGCCCATTACATGTCCATAATTTCCTATAAAAAACCTGCTGTAACAATCCACTGCAAGAAGCAGCAGAAGTCCTATTGCAATAAAAACAATCTGGTGCACTATCTCGGCAGTGGTTTTATATATAAGTGTCGATGTTACATACCTGACTACAAGTGGAATCGTAAGTGCAACAGCCGCTGACAAAGTTGCAAAAAACATATCAGCAAAAAATATGCCTTTATATGGCTTGTAGTAACTAAACATCTTTTTCAAATTCTCGTTCATTCATGTCCTCCTCTACACAGTAACTAACTGAACCCGCCTGTAACAGTTTCTCTTGCATACTAAGGCACTAGAAAGGTGCATCACAAGGCTCGCACGTAAAAAGGAACTACCATCATATGGTAGTTCCTCTCAAATACATTAATTGTATTTTCTTTTTCTAGCTGCTTCAGATTTTTTCTTACGCTTTACGCTAGGCTTCTCGTAATGCTCACGCTTACGAATCTCCTGCTGGATACCAGCCTTAGCACAGTTTCTCTTGAAACGACGTAATGCGCTATCTAAAGTCTCATTTTCTTTTACAATAACACTAGACATTCTAAATCCTAACCTCCCTCCAGTTGCGTATTGTGCATCAACTGTTAGGTAATTCTCTACTAATTTGCACTAACAAATATTTTAACCAATTATTCTCATTTGTCAATACTTTTAATACAATTTATTAAAATTATTTAAGCATGCCTTCAAGTGCTGCCTTTGCCTCTGCGATTGCATCAGGAATTCCTGCCGGATTCTTACCACCAGCCTGTGCCATATTTGGACGTCCACCGCCGCCACCGCCTACCTTTGAAGCGATTGCCTTGATGAGATTTCCTGCATGGGCACCAGCAGCCATAGCATTGGCTGTAGCCATGGCAATGAGATTAACCTTACCATCACATGAAGAAGCAATAACTACTACACCATCACCGAGCTTCTCCTTGAGCTGGTCTCCAAGGTCGCGAAGTCCGTTCATATCCACTCCATCTACACTTGTAGCAAGAAGCTTGACTCCCTTAACCTCAACTACCTGATCCATAACATCACCCAGAGCATCCTTTGCAGCCTTGCTCTTTAATGATTCGTTTTCACTCTGTAATGCCTTAAGCTCAGCCATCAGATGCTCAAGTCTGTCAACCAGATTAGCAGGGGTTGACTTAACCACCTTTGCAGCCTGATTAAGCTCCTCCTCAAGCTTAGCATAATAAGCAAATACATTGTCTCCTGTAATAGCCTCAATACGTCTTACTCCTGCAGCAACACCGCTCTCAGAAATAATCTTGAATGCTGAAATCTCTCCTGTATTCTTTACATGAGTACCACCACAGAATTCCTTAGAGAAGTCTCCCATAGAAACTACACGAACCTTCTCACCATACTTCTCACCAAAAAGAGCCATAGCTCCTGTCTTTTTAGCTTCATCGACAGACATAACTGCTGTCTCAACAGGAATAGCCTCAGCAATCTTTTCATTTACAATAGCCTCAACCTTAGCGATTTCCTCTGCTGTCATAGCTGAGAAGTGAGAGAAGTCAAAACGTGTTCTCTCTCCATCCTGATATGAACCAGCCTGCTCTACATGGGTACCAAGTACTTCACGGAGTGCCTTCTGAAGAAGGTGGGTTGCAGAATGGTTACGGCAGGTCTTAGCACGAAGTACTTTGTCTACGTGAAGCTCAACCTCTTCATCACTGCTGATCATACCCTCTGAGACATATCCAACATGAGCTACTCTGTTTCCAACAACCTTTACTGTATCCTCAACAACGAATGTACCTGTAGCAGACTTAATAATACCCTTATCTCCCTGCTGGCCTCCCATTGTAGCATAGAAAGGTGTCTTTGCAACAATGATTGAACCCTTGTCTCCATCAGATAAAGCCTCAACAACTTCATCCTGAGTAGTAAGGAAAGCAACTTTTTCCCTGCTGTCTAAGCAGTCATATCCAATAAATTCTGTTGTGATTGGAGAATCAATATCATTGTATACATTGGCATCAGCACCCATGTAGTTAGTCTCTTTACGGGCACCACGGGCTGTCTGTCTCTGCTTCTCCATGCAGGCTTCAAAGCCAGCCTCATCATATGAGAATCCCTTTTCCTCAAGAATCTCTTCTGTAAGGTCGATTGGGAATCCATATGTATCATAGAGCTTGAAAGCATCCTCTCCTGAGAGAACCTTCTTACCCTCTGACTGCATCTTTTCTTCCATCTCCGAAAGAATATTTAAGCCCTGATCTATTGTCTTTGCAAATTTTTCCTCTTCCTGAGTGAGCACCTTAAGGATAAAGTCCTTCTTTTCCTCAAGCTCTGGATATCCATCCTTGCTCTCATCAATAACTACCTGTGCAATCTTTGCAAGGAATGTGCCCTCAATACCAAGCATTCTGCCATGGCGGGCTGCACGTCTTATGATACGGCGGAGAACATATCCTCTTCCCTCATTGCTTGGCATAACACCATCAGAAATAAGGAATGTAGAAGAACGGATATGGTCTGTAATAAGTCTGATTGACACATCATCCAAAGCATCTGTCTGGTAAGTCTTGCCACAAAGCCCACAGACCTTGTCACGTATAGCCTTCATTGTATCAATATCAAATACAGAATCAACATCCTGCATAACAACAGCAAGACGCTCAAGTCCCATACCTGTATCTATGTTCTTATTCTCAAGCTCCTCGTAGCCGCCATGTCCGTCACCATTGAACTGGGTAAATACGTTGTTCCATACTTCCATGAAGCGGTCGCAGTCACAGCCTACCTTACAATCAGGCTTGCCACATCCGTATTTTTCTCCTCTGTCATAGTAAATCTCAGAACATGGTCCGCATGGTCCTGCTCCATGCTCCCAGAAATTATCGCACTCACCTGTCTCAGGGTCACGATAGAATCTAGTGATTTTTTCTGGAGCAACGCCTACTTCCTTGGTCCAGATATCAAATGCCTCATCATCCTCTCCATAGATAGATGGATAAAGCCTGTCCTCTTCAAGACCTAAAACCTTTGTCAAAAACTCCCAAGACCAGGCAATAGCCTTATGCTTGAAGTAATCTCCAAAAGAGAAGTTGCCAAGCATCTCAAAGAATGTAAGGTGACGGGCTGTCTTTCCTACGTTTTCAATATCACCTGTACGAACACACTTCTGGCATGTTGTCACTCTTCTTCTCGGTGGAATCTCCTGTCCTGTGAAATAAGGCTTAAGTGGTGCCATTCCTGCATTTATCAGTAATAAGCTGTTGTCATTGTGTGGAACCAATGAAAAGCTCTTCATAGCAAGATGTCCCTTGCTTTCAAAAAATTCAAGATACATGCGGCGAAGTTCATTTACGCCATAACTCTTCTTCATCGTTGTTACTTTATCTCCTTTGATTTATTCCTCAGAATTTACAGCCTGCTCTACGGCTGCTGCTTTTTTCGCATCCTTGGATTTGCGAAGCTTAACTCCTATGAATCCTCCTGCACATCCTATTGCAGCTAAAACAACCATAATAATAAGGTACTGTGCAATGCACATTAAAAAATCAACCATCACAATTCCTCCTGTCAACAAAAGCATTTCGTTTAATTATATCCCATATTTTTTCTTAATTCAATAATTTAAAGCAATTTCTATACAGCATAAATTTGGGGCCGCTTAAGACAAAATCTAAAAATCAATTTTCCCCAAACAAAAACACCTGATTTTCCCTGGTGATTTCCATCACCCTGTCAGCCATGCCCAGATTGCTGATACTCTTCTTATATTCCTTAATTGGTGAGTAATCCTGCCACATATGCATTGGAAACACAAACTCTGCGTCTGTATTTTTCAGCAGATAATCTATTCCGTCCTTAGCAAAAGCACCAAGCCTTGTGTCCATGGGCATAAAAGCCACATTTATAGGAAGCTCCCTAAGCTTATTAATCTCATGCCTGAAATTTCTCTTCATCCTGCCATTCATAAGTTCACCCACGCCATCCCAGTGCCAGTCGTTCAAATCTCCCGCATGAAACAGAGTCACTCCATCCACATTGACATAAAAAGCCACACCTGTATCTGTAGACCTTAACGTCTTGATTTTAATGCCATCCACATCATAATCCTTGTCAGGCACCACAAATGTAACACGGTCTCTTACTTTGGGATTTATGCCATGCTTTGATAAAAAATTAGGGCTTATCCTTATATCCTTTGAAAAAATGTATTTTATATTCTCATATTTGTCAGCCAGACGAAGTACATCCATATCATAGTGATCCTTGTGGCTGTGGCTGGCGAACATATATATTTTAGTATCTGGAGCATATTCTGGAATTTTACCTCTAAATGTATAGCCAGTCACCTTGTTTCCGTCAAAGTAGTCAAATATAATAACTTTGTCGTCTATTTCTATTAAAAAACTGCTGTGATGTAAAAAAATTACCTGCATGGCCTTATTACTTTACCTTTCCTATAAAATTATCCTTTGCTAATGCTACGATTACGTCTATTACCTTTTCGTCAATGCTCCGGTTTGATTCATATTGTCTGAGTTCATCTAACCTTTGGCTTCTTGATTTCGAAATATCATATATTATGGACATAACCTTAAATAAATCTATGTTTTTCTGGTCATGAAATTTCAAATCTGCATTTCGCATTGTCACGATATTGAGAGGATAGTTGCCAATGTACTCCTTGATTTCATCTGGTATTACCAGCATATCATGCAGGCATCTTGGTCCATCCCACTCTTCTTCTCCATAATACAACACAAGTGTAACCACTGGCAAGAATCTGTCTCCTTTTTTTACCAGTGTTCCTGCCATAGATAATGCTGGAATTGTCTGAATCTCCACTATTATTTCTCTCCTTCCAGAATCTTTACGGCAGTTCCATAGGCAATCACCTCAGCAGCCCCTGACATAACCTGTGAAGAACCATACTTCACATCAATTACAGCATCTGCTCCCAGCGCCTTGGCTTCATCAACCATACGCTTTACAGCAATCTGTCTGGCTTCGTTTAACATCTCCG
>URLU01000039.1 GCA_900548765.1 uncultured Lachnobacterium sp. | reverse complement strand
AATTCATTTGTACTACGGATAAAAAAATCTTCTTCCAAAGTAGAATTTTCTTTTGAGTAGTAATATAATCCATAACCTTGTTTAACAAGTGCTTCTGCCGCAAAGTTCTCGTAAAGAGCCCCTTTATAAACCCCAAGATTTTTATTAGCCCGTAAATCTATTTGTGCTTCATCATCCAAATTCGCTACAAGTAAACCAATATCGGAAGTATATACCTTATATTTATTTTCGTTTACGTTCCCTTTTAAAGGCAATTCTGGAAATTGTAAGCACTCACATACATTAATAAGACCGGCATCTTTTAGCCATTCAATACATCCCATATAGTCTTTTGACCTGCCACCCTTTGTGACTTTTGAATATTGAAATTTCTTATTTTCTTTTGCCAATTGCGCCGGTATTGAGCGGTAAACACTCAGTATTTTGGCTTTATCCAGACCTTCTGCATATTTTATTATATCATTTTCATAATCTATCAGTAATTGTCTCTGTAAATCCAGTGAGCCCTCAAAGGTACCATTTGATATATAATTAGACACAATCGCGGGCATCCCACCCAAAATACAATATTCAATGAATAGATTGGAAAAAATATTGTGTTCTGTCGAGGAAAATGGGGTCTGTGTCAGCATGTGGCTTGTCATGTCATTCATTGTGTCTTTTGAATATCCTTTTGCCCATAGAAATTCTTCAAAGTCCATAGAATACATTTGATAATCCATTTTATATCCAACACTGATGCTTGCAATACGATGATATTGAACTCCAAGCAAAGAACCAGAACATATTACGTCAAATCTACCATCTTCCTTAAAAAATTTAAGAGATGTAGCTATTTCTGGAAAATCTTGAATTTCATCAAAAAATATCAAAGTATCTCCCGCCGAGAAATGCTTTGATGGGTCAATTCTGCTAATCAACTTCGTGATACTGTCTGTTGAAAATCCCTCTTCTATAATTGATTTATAGACTGGTTCAGTAATAAAATTTATCTCAATTACATTTTTATAATTTGCTTGAGCAAATTTTCTAATAGTTTCTGTTTTACCAACCTGACGGGCTCCTTTTATTATCAAAGGGTATCTGTCAGAATTTGATTTCCACTCAAGGAGAAAATTATCGGCTTTACGAACTAAGTAACTCATAAAAGTACCTCCGTAACATGTATATTTATATTATATACTATTTTTACACTTTTATGAGCCACTTTTCAAGGAAATTCACATTTTTATGAGCCACTTTTCAAGGAAATTCACATTTTTATGAGCCATTTTTTCGAGGAAACCACATTTTTATGTTTTTGCTATCATTTCCTCTCCATAACCACAATCTTATTCGACACATTCCTAACCGCAGGAATCCCACCAATCACATGGTAAACCGGCATGAGTTTCTTCATGCCTTCCTGTGTTAGTACCAACTAACTTGATTGTACCATAAAATCAGACCATGTCTATACCTATATTGAAGACAAATATTATTTTTTCTCTCTAAATATTGTCCTGAAAATCAATCTGACAAGTGGCCCGCAATAAAACATCTGATATAACAATGCCATCGGAAAATTCATTGCCCAGGTCTGCACCCATGTTCCAAAGGTCTTTGTATCTTTGAAAAGGATTGTGGCTGCAAGACTCATGACTGGACACATGATACAGCATATACAGATGGAAATAGCATATGTGATGAACTGTGGTCTGTCATCTGGTCTCATAACCTTAAATGCAAGCATCTTGGCGATTTTTCCAACTATGAAAAACTCTAAGATGAAGGCAATTGGAACCATGATTGGAAGCTCGTGAAGAGCAAGTAAAAATGTCTGTCCTGTCACACCTCCGGTGTTTAAAGCTACATTGTAGACTACCATCCCATAAACCATGACTGAAGCCATGATAAGTGTAAAAATTACGTCCTGAAATTTGTTTTTTGGCATAAAAAATCCTCCTGTGTGATAATGATTTCTAATGTGTTGTTCGTTATCATCCAGAAAGATTGTGCGTTTCCAATTTAGACCACTATTTAATTGCTGGGAGATTATATCATAATATGCGTTGTTATGTAAGCCTTTTTAAAATATTTTTTTATGATTCCTTTGCATATGTTATTTTCTTTTTAGCGTTCATTTCCTTTGTAAATCATTCATAAATTATATTTTTGTATACACTTATTGCAACTCATATGCTCATCATATAAGACATCATGCATCCACCCTTGGCACCAGCTTCCTTTACCAGTCCTATATTCTCAGGAGTAATCCCTCCAATGGCAAAAACAGGCACATCAGCATGAATCCCGCAATAGTCAGCAATCTCTCTGACAAAAGCCACGCCCCTGCCTTTTAAGCCTTTTTTACACTCAGTCTCAAATATGGTACCAAGTACAATCTGTGTGGCACCGTAGGCAATGGCTTCCTGCACATCCTTAAGGCTGTGGCAGGAAACACTTATATTTTTAAAATACCTAAGCTCCTCTGCCTGCTCCGTAAGACTCCTCACAGACAGATGGATATTTTGGCAGCCCAGTTCCCTTGCAATATGGCATCTGGAATGTAGAAAACAGGTCACATCATTGGCTTGGCATATCTTTAAGACTTCTATGGCAAGCTTAGTATATTCCTCGTCTGACAAGTCCTTTTCACGGAGAATAAGCCCATATGGATGCAGGGATGTGGCTCTTTCAATCTGCTCTAAATAATCGCCCTTTACCAGCCTGCGGTTTGTAATCACAATTGTGTCATTATACATATATGTAATCATTCAGCACCGGCTGAAGACCTCCCTGCTCCATGTCATGATACATACTTTCAAAGGAACGGCTGTCATTAATTTCAAACTGCTCATCGCCCACATCAGCATCCTCTTTGCCCTCGTATTTCTCCTCATGGTCACCTATTCCGGTGGACACGCCGGCAGAAACCTTGGTAGCGCATATCTTGGCAATGCCATCCCTGAATTCACGGCTTTCACGGCTTGAAACAGTGATACCCACAAATGGCAGGAAAATACGATAAGCGCATAGCACCTGACAAAGCTCCTTCTCGCCTACATCCTTTGGATTAATCTTTTCATTATTTACTATAGGTCTAAGCCTTGGACAGCTGACAGACAGCTCTGCATGAGGGTACTTGCGGTTCATATAGTAGACATGAAGTCCTGTTGCCAGAGCATCCTTTCTGAAATCGTCAAGTCCAAGCAGGGCAGAAAATCCAGCTCCTCTCATGCCGCCCATGATGGCACGTTCCTGAGAGTCAAAGCGGTATGGCCATACTCGCTTGTGCCCCAGGAGGTGCAGGGTCTCGTACTTGTCCGGATTATAGGTCTCCTGAAAAACAGTGACATAATCCACACCGCACTCATGCAAATATCGGTATTCATCCTCATTTACAGGGTAGATTTCTATTCCGATATTTTTAAAGTACTTCTTTGCAATTTTTACTGCCTCACCGATGTACTCTACATCTGAGTATTTGCGGCTCTCACCGGTCAGGATAAGGATTTCCTCCATGCCTGTATTGGCAATAACCTGCATCTCATGCTCTATTTCCTCAAAGGTGAGCTTCTTTCTCCTGATGTTGTTATAGCAGTTGAAACCACAGTATACACAGTAGTTCTGGCAATAGTTTGCTATGTACAGAGGGGTGAAAATATATACTGTGTTACCAAAATGATTTTTGGTAAGCTCCTCTGCTTTTCTTGCCATCTGCTCCAGAAATGGTGCAGCGGCAGGTGATAATAATGCCTTAAAATCCTCGATGCTACAGCTTGGGTTTGATAAGGCACGCTGTACATCACTTGCTGTATATGAGGCATAATCGTATGAATCCATGGCATCTAGGACTTTTCCCATGATATCAGAGGATAAGACCTGCATGCCAGGCATGTACTCCATGTGGTTTGTTCGTGAGGATGGCTCCTGCTCCAACTTGTGCTTGCGGGCAAGGGCTTCAGGAGGGAGCACATCACTATCTATAAAATATACCTGATTTTCTTCGTTCATTTTGTATTCCTTCTATGTTAAATAAAATAACTTCATCAAATAATTTATGCTTCTCTTATCGCAAAAATCCAGTGAGTGGGTCTGAGGCACTGCCACCTCTTGCTAATACTCTGCCCATTCCGGTGAGGTAGGCTTTTCTGCCGGCTTCGATTGCAAGCTTAAAGGCAGCAGCCATCTCCGGAACATCGCCGGCAGTGGCAATTGCTGTATTTGCCATGACAGCGGCAGCTCCCATCTCCATAGCCTCGCAGGCCTGGGATGGTTTTCCGATGCCGGCATCCACTATGATAGGCAGGTCGATTTCATCGATTAAAACCTGAATCATTTCTTTGGTTGCAAGTCCTTTGTTGCTTCCAATAGGTGCGGCGAGAGGCATGACGGCGGCAGCTCCTGCACTCTGTAAATCTCTTGCCACGTTCAAATCAGGGTTCATATATGGGAGCACCACAAAGCCCTCCTTTGCCAGGATTTCAGTTGCCTTTATGGTTTCCTGATTATCTGGGAAAAGATATTTTGCATCTCTCATAATCTCTACCTTGACGAAATCACCACAGCCCATAGCACGGCTTAATCTGGCTATTCTTACAGCCTCATCTGCATTTCTTGCCCCGGATGTGTTTGGCAGTAAGGTGACTCCCTTTGGAATAAAATCTAAAATATTTTCATTGTCATTTGTGTTTGCACGGCGCAGTGCCAGTGTGATGATTTCCGCTCCTCCCTGCTCAACCGCAGCCTTGATGAGATTGATATTGTATTTCCCTGAGCCTAAAATAAAGCGGCTGTTAAATTCTTTTCCACCTAGTATAAATTTGTCTTCCATTTTCCTGTTCCCTTCTCAAGTTAATATTGCCTATATTATAATTGTGTGTTTGCTTGTATGAAGCTTAACTTATCAGCCTCCACCCACAAAATTAAGCACTTCTATTGAGTCGTTTTCTTCAATTTGAATCTCAGCCAATATCTCTTTTGGAATTATTTCAAGGTTTCTTTCCACAACGACTCTGTTCAGATCGAAGCCCTCATTTGAGAGATACTGGTACAGATTCTGACCTGCAAGGTCCTTCTGTTCTCCGTTAATTGTAACCATTTTGTCTCCTTTTCTGTCTTTTTTTCTAAACAGCGCCTTTGATGTCGGTGGAAAGTGGTGCCCCCAGTCCACCCTAGTAATGGGATAATAAGTAATACATAAAACCTGCCACCGGCAGCTTTTATTGCATACTTTGGCATAAAAAAGACTGCATACCAACAGATATACAGTCTAAACGTGTCATGTATTTTCCTACGTTGGCATTATCCAAATCAGGTTAAAGGTCAAGACATTTCCTGTCTACTCTCAGCCCAGATACATGAGCTCCCTATTTACGAATGTAATTATAAGCTTAATGATAGAATAATGCAACGTATTTATTTTTGCTTTTTATGCTATTTTCATTATCTGAATCAGGAAAATCCATGCAAAACCATAGTAGGTTACAACTGCCACCAAATCGTTTACCGTGGTGATAAGTGGACCTGATGCAACAGCAGGGTCAACCTTAATCTTGTTAAAAAATATAGGAACCAGTGTACCCACAAGGCTTGAAATCACTATGGCGATAAGCAGTGAAGCACCTACACAGCCTGAGATTAAAAGTGCATGGCTAAAGCCATATCCCTTAAATAGGGTGATATATAAGCCTAAGCAGAACAGGGCAAGTATTCCAAGCAAAGCACCATTACAAAAACCAACCTTCATCTCTTTAAAGATCAGCTTCAGCTTGTCTCTGCCATTTAAGTTTTCATCCATAAGGACACGGATGGTGACAGCCAGTGACTGGGTGCCCACATTTCCAGCCATGTCAAGGATTAAGGACTGGAAGCATATTACAATAGGAAGAACTGCCACAACTCCCTCAAAGGCACCTACAACAGATGACACTCCCATGCCCAGAAACAGCAGGATAATAAGCCATGGCAGACGTTTTTTCATGCTTTGGACTGTTGACTCGTTTAAGTCCTCCTCTGCTGACAGACCAGCCAGCTTTGCATAGTCCTCCCCTAATTCATCATCTACAGCCTCTGTGACGTCCTGGGCTGTGATGATACCGATAATCCGCTTGTTGTGGTCGAGAACAGGTAGTGAATCCTCGGCGTAATCCTTGATTTTCTCTATGCTCTCTGATATTTTCTCATCATCAAAGAGATATGGGTAGGCATAACTAATCAGAGTGTCAAGCTCTATATTGTCCCTTGCGATGATAAGGTCTTTTAAATCAATGGCACCGCAGAAATGCTCATCCTCGTCAATTACATATATAGTAGAAATATTATCATTTTCGCCAGCCTGCTTCACCAGCTCGTGCATAGCCTGACGGATGGTGAGGTTTTGTCTGATACAGATAAAGTTTGTTGTAATCAGGCTTCCTATCTCATCATCATCATAGGAATTGATAAGCTTAATGTCTGTCTTGACATCCTCATCCAGCATTGGACGGAGCTTTTCCCGCACACTCTCGTCTATCTCATCCCAGAAATCTACAGCGTCATCGGCATCCATCTCGTTGACTGCCTTTGCCAGCCTGTCAGTTCCTAAATCATCAACATACTTAGCCGGCTCATCCAGATAAGAAATGATTTCTGCCATCCACTCAGCACCGAGTGCATTGTACAAATCAATTCTCTCCTTCTGATTTAAAAATTCAAGACTTTGTGCAATATCATTGTCATGGTAATCTCTAAGTCTGTCTCTTAGCTCATCAGCAGAGTGTGATGACCTGATAATGTCTATAATCTCTCTTACAAAAATTGGTTCTCTTAATACTTCTTTCATCATATTAGCCTCCTTCTACCCTAAAAAAGGGCATAAAAAATCCATCGTGTTGTGAAAGCTTACAACGATGGATAAAGGCTAATTAATATAAAATGGCACAACTACAGACACCTGAAAAATAATCCAAGCCTGTATCCATCATCATATGTACTTCGACTTCGACTATCACTACTGTCCATATAGTTCGCCTCCTCTTTCTCTAAATCGGGTACAGTATAGACCCGTAAAATTGGTTTGTCAACCCTTTATCAGCCTATATACAGGTTGACTTTTTCAGGGCTGTCAAGCCTTAGGGCAAGGATTGTAGTGGAAATCATGTAGTTTATGACCTCATTCATTATTTCTTCCTCAAACTGGGCTTTCATGCTCTCCGGGTATTGATGTACCAGAAAATGCACATTGTATTTATCGTCCTTTCTGGAAATGAATGCACTGATGTATAAGCCGTTTATTGCGGCTGTAAGAATCTCATCATCAGTCAGTTTTATATCCAGTGAGTATGCTTTGGAGACCAGATAATAATCATCGTCCCGCTTGACAATCTGTTTGTCGGTAATCTCTCCGATTGAGAAATTTTGCACATGATTTGTCAGGGCAAAGAGAAAATCTGTGTCCAGCTTGCTGCTGTGTATATAGTTTAAAATGTCTCTTGGGGTGTAGTTCATTGGTTTTTCCTTTACTTACTTAATATATTTATAATTGTCTGGGCACGTTTGCTGAAAACTGGGTTTTCTGACATCGCAGCGATACTTGCAATATGCTTAACTTCATCTGCATATGGCATACAAAATTTAACAGCATCTGTCAGCAGACGGTCAGTCTCTAAGCTGCTGTCCAGTGCGTGATCAAAATCATAAAGTGGTGCCATGCTGACATATGCTCCGGTGGAAGTGTCTCTCAACCAGCCAAAATTTCCGGCATGTCTGTCGCCATTTCCAATAATCGCATCCAGAATAAGCATCTTAGCTCCAGCCAGTCCAAACAAGCCTGTGATTGTCTGCTCATCAAAATCATCCGGGTCAAGCATGCCGGATTCATCAGCCTGTTCAAGCATCAGGTCAGGAGAAGTAATATTATAAATGGCTATGCCGCCATCTGTTAATTCGGCAGTCTCAACGGGAATATCACATTTTTTACATAGCTCGATACACTGCAGCTCAACTGAAACATCTCCATATTTATATAGTCTGCCATCTTGCTTCCATTCCTTTGACAAGGCTCCGCCTACATATAATGTGGGGGCTGCCTGTCCGGAAAATTCATCGCTTCCATCCCAGAAGGGCTTGTAATATGGACTAATATCCTCAAAGCGGATAGAATCATCTATATCTTTCAGCCAGTAAGCGTCGCTAAAGCTTAAGGCTCTGGTTTCCCTGTTAATTTTCATCCGGGCACCCTGTCCAAAGGTAATGCCTTTCAGTTTGCGTGCCATGGTGTTTGTGCCAGAGGAATAGCGGTATTTCATCCATTGTGTAAATGTATGGCTGCATGCCCCTTTTTCCCGCATATATCCCGGAAGGAGAGCCTGATTTAGTACTTTTTCCTGTTCTATATCATAGACTGGTGTATTTTTACACATTAATATCATGAAATCACCTCTTGTATTCGCATAGTCAATATATATTATATTGCCACAAACCCGCAATTTCATCAATAAAATTGTGCCATCTTCCATCCACTTGACAATTTCTTCATTCTGTCAAAAACGTCCCCTTTTGTGTTTGCTTTTTGCATACCACCACTCTATAATAAGATTAGGTAGAAGAACAAGTAAACAGAGAGAGCCAGGAGAGGGAGAGCAGGCAGTAGACGTACAGAATGTACGCTTTAATGTGTGCTCTTTTTTATGAGGGGAAATGTATATGTGTTATGCAACTAAAATGAAAATAGCTGAATGTGTCAAGGAGCTTATGCGCAGGAAAGAGATTTCCAAAATCCGCATAGGTGATGTGATGAATGAAACCGGCATGAGCCGTCAGAGCTTCTACTATCATTTTCAGGATATCTATGAGGTACTGGAATGGATCGGATGCACTGATTTTAAGGAACAGCTTGAGGGGGAAAGCTACAACTCCATGTGTGACTGGGCTTGTGATTTGATGACTATATTGCAAAACAACCGCTCATTTTACCAGAAGCTTGCAAATGAAATTGCGTGGCCTTCTATAGTCAGGTGTGTCAAACCGACACTGTCATTTCAAATCAAAAGGCTTTTACTATGTGAGAATCGTGAGATATTTGAGGGAAAAGAACAGGAACTGGATGCTGTCACCAGCTTTCTTGCTACAAGTATATGTTATTACATGATAGATTTTGTATATCACAAAAGAGTTTTGTCTATTGAGCAGGTTAAAGCTGACGTACAATTTATGCTGCAGGCAATCGTCAGGGAGGATTCAACCAATGTAATGCTGCCATTTGTTGAAAATCCCGCCAGCTCTCAGGAGCATTTATCATAGTACAAAAACTGTCATCAAGCAAGCCATTTGTATATTTAGGTATATATAGAAAATCCTCCTAGAGTAATATTAATCTAGGAGGATATAAATTATACATCATTTATACAATTTCTTTTGTAGCAACCACATCTACGCCGGTCTTTGCGACATCTTTCAATACCACATCCCCTATATGTACAGGAGCCTTGACTGTGACAGCATTTATGTCATTCATTACTTCCATGATTTTTTCCTTTGGTATATCATGCTCTGTCTTTACAGACACCATTGGTATTGAACCGCCCTCTACGCAGACAGTGCTGGTCACTATTCTTGTAGGATGGGTCACTTCCTTGGCTGCGTAATCTGCGCCGCGCTTACAGGTGTTTCCTGTTATTGATATAGCTTCATCATCTATGGTAACTGTTATGGCACAGCCCAGTGGGCAGCCTATACAGGTCAAATTTCTTGTTTCCATGATATTATGCCTCCTTTTCAATCTTTATGGTGATTGTTTCAAGATTATCCATTGCTTCAAGCACATTCTTCTGCAATACAACCTGCTCCATCTCTCCAGGAGCCATGATTGGACGCTTGCGGCATATAATCCTCTGGTCATTCAGGTAAGCTGAAATATAGGAATTTTTGTATACACCGCCAACTCTGAATCTGACAGTAAGCTCGTCTGCCATATTGGAAACATGCAGGGTCTTTGGAACAGTGTAGCGTACGCCATCTGTTGCAATAATAGGAATTTCCTTGCTGCTCTCGCCGGAATGACCATCATTTTTGATATATTCTGCCGCATTTTTGCCGGCAGTTGAGGCTTCCTCTGATACATAATCTACTAAATCGTGGACATGAAGGACATTTCCGCAGGCGAATACTCCAGGGATGTTTGTCTCAAGACTTTCATTTACCACTGGTCCGTTTGTAACCGGATTTAACTCAACACCGATTGATTTTGAAATCTCATTTTCAGGTATCAGACCACATGAAAGGAGCAGGGTGTCACACTCGTAGAACTCTTCTGTTCCCGGAATAGGCTTGTTGTGCTCATCCACCTGAGCAAGAGTGATTCCCTCGACACGTTCCTTGCCCTTTACATCTACTACAGTGTGGCTCAGCTTTAATGGGATTCCAAAATCATCAAGACACTGGACGATATTTCTCTTTAATCCGCCAGAATATGGCATAAGCTCGGCTACAACCTGTACTTTTGCTCCCTCCAATGTCATACGTCTTGCCATTATAAGTCCTATATCTCCTGAACCAAGGATTACCACCTTGCGTCCCGGCATAAAGCCCTCGATATTTACAAGTCTCTGGGCTGTTCCTGCTGAGTATACTCCTGCCGGTCTGTAGCCCGGTATGTTTAAGGCTCCTCGTGGACGCTCCCTGCAGCCCATTGCCAGAATAACTGTCTTTGCTGCTATATGAAAAAGTCCATCTGTATGGTTCATGGCTGTGACAACCTTGTCCTTGGATTTATCATCAACAGATATGTCCATAACCATAGTGCTCAATCTGTATTCTATTCCCAACTCCAATGCCTGATTGATAAACCGTCTGGCATATTCAGGTCCTGTGAGCTCCTCCTTAAAGGTGTGAAGTCCAAAACCATTGTGTATACACTGGTTTAAAATACCGCCTAATTCGCAGTCTCTCTCAAGAATTAAGATTCTGTCAATTCCGTTTTTCTTAGCTGATATAGCCGCTGCAAGACCTGCTGGTCCACCTCCGACTACTACAATATCATAAAAATCCATCATAATTTCCCCCTATGCTCTGTTCTTGCTTAAGCCAACAACCATCTTAGATTTGCCACCGCTCTTTGTAATATCAAGCTGTGAAATATTAAGTTCACGGGAGATAATCTCCATTGTTCTTGGAGAGCAGAAGCCTGCCTGACATCTTCCCATTCCGGCTCTGGTACGTCTCTTTACGCCATCTAAGGATTTAGCACCCAAAGGACGGTTGACTGCATCAATAATCTCTCCCTCTGTAATCATCTCACAGCGGCAGATGATGTTGCCGTATGCAGGATTTTCCTTTATAAGGGCTTCATATTCAGCCTCTGAGAGATTCTTAGGATTAAGTATACCCTTGCGTTTTCCGTTAAAATCAGGATTATCCTGTGCATTAAACAGAGTCTTGACAATCTGGGCAACCCTCTCGCCGATAGCAGGGCAGCTTGACAGACCTGGAGACTCAATTCCTGCACAGTCGATGAAAAATGGAGCGTCGCTTAACTCTTCTATAATAAATTCGTGATTGTCCTCGTGGGCACGGTTTCCGGCGAAGGAGGTAATAACCTGACGCACCGGAACTGTAGGAACAGAACGCTTTGCGGCTGTGCATACATGGTCTAAGCCCTCTCTTGTTGTGTTGGTGCCTTCCTTGTCGTCATGGTCATCGGCAGTTGGCCCGATAAGTGTATTTCCATGAACAGTAGGGGTTACAAGGATTCCTTTTCCATATTTTCCCGGAAGCTGGAATATGGTCTTGTCTACGATACCTCCTGTTGCCTTATCAAGCAGGCAGTACTCACCCTTTCTTGGTGTGATATGGATTTTTCTGGCACTAACCATATTGTGAAATACATCTGCGTATACGCCAGCGGCATTTACCACACACCGGGTCTGGATTTCGCCCTTATTTGTCACAAGTGTATAGCCATGGCATTCCTTATCAATTGTTATAACTTCTGTGTTGAATTTAAACTCAACACCATTTGTTGCTGCGTTTTCAGCCAAAGCAATATTGAGTCCAAATGGGCAGACAATACCGCCTGTAGGGCAGAAAATTGCTGCTACCACTTCATCTGAGAGGTTAGGCTCCATCTCGTGAACTTCTTTTGAATCAAGAATTTTTATATCAGGGATGCCATTTTGAAGTCCCTGCTCATAGAGGGCATGAAGCTTTGGCATGTCCTCCTCGCTGAAGCATACTATTAATGAGCCATTTCTCCTGAATTCAAAATCCAGCTCATTTGCCAATACTCCCATAAGCTTGTTGCCACGGACATTCATCTGTGCCATGAGTGTGCCCGGTTTGCAGTCGATTCCAGAGTGGACGATGGCACTGTTCGCCTTTGATGTGCCACAACAGACATCCTCTTCCTTTTCCACAACACAAACCGATAATTTGTATCTGGACAATTCCCTGGCACAGGCACTGCCTGATACACCTGCTCCGATAATTACTACATCATACATGTTCTTTCCTCCTGTTATTTAAAAGGAGCCATACAAAATAGACATCTCTAAGATGTGTACTGTCTGGCTCCTCTCTCTGACATACATTATTTAATTAAAAAATTAATCCGTATACCCACACTGCTAAAAGTGCTCCTATGATTGGTCCGATTACCGGAACAACAAGTCCGTATCCGAAATCAGATGAACCCTTGCCCTTAATAGGTAATACAGCATGTGCCAGACGTGGTCCCAAATCTCTGGCAGGATTGATTGCATATCCTGTAAGACCGCCAAGTGACATACCAACAGATACGATTATGGCGAATACAAGGAATTTTCCTGTACCATCAGCCAAATCAGGTACCTGTGCAAGGCCTTTTATTGCAAATACAAGGACAAATGTTCCTACAGCCTCACTTAAAATATTTCTTGGAATATTTCTGATTGAAGGAGCTGTACAGAATACGCCTCGCTTTGTGGCTTCATCGTCTGTAGCGTCAAACTGATCCTTAAATAAGGCATAAACAATACATGCACCACAGAAAGCTCCTGCAAGCTGGGCGATAATATATCCAGGCACCATTGCCCATTCAAAGCTGCCGTCCGCAGCCAGTGCCAATGTTAGAGCCGGGTTAAAGCTTGCTCCTGAAGCAGCACCAAATATAAAGGCTGGTACAAGAACTGCAAGTCCCCAGGCAAGTGTAATCTGAACTGCACCTGCGCCCTTCATTCCTGACTTGTTCAGGTTAACATTGGCAACAACACCATCTCCTAAAATAATAAGCATCATAGTTCCGACGAACTCTGCAATATATGCTGTCATATGAAACCCTCCTAGTCTTCTTTTGCCCAGTTAAATGCGTATGTAACTGCTTTTTTCCACAATTTGATCTTTTTACTTCTTTCCTCTTCTGAAATTTCAGCTTCAAATGTGCGGTCAATAGCCCAGTTATTTCTGACATCATCTTTACTTGACCAGTAGCCTACAGCAAGACCTGCAAGGTATGCTGCTCCCATTGCTGTTGTCTCTACACACATAGGACGGTTTACAGGAGCATTGCTGATATCAGCCTGCATCTGCATTAAAAGGTTGTTGGCACTAGCACCACCATCGACTTTGAGTGCGGCGAGGTTGATGCCTGAGTCAGCCTTCATGGCTTCGAGTACGTCATTAACCTGATATGCAAGTGATTCAAGGGTTGCTCTGATGATGTGATACTTATTCACACCTCTTGTGATACCTACGATTGTTCCACGAGCGTACTGATCCCAGTATGGAGCGCCGAGTCCTGTAAATGCAGGCACAACATAACAGCCGTTGGTATCCTTTACTTTTCTTGCCATATATTCTGAATCTGGTGATGAATCAATGAATTTCATCTCATCACGCAGCCACTGGATAGATGCACCGGCTACGAAAATAGAACCTTCAAGGGCGTAATTGACTTTGCCATCAAGACCCCATGCAATAGTTGTAACCAGTCCGTTGTTTGAGAACACTGGCTTCTCACCTGTATTCATAAGAAGGAAGCAGCCTGTACCATAGGTGTTCTTTGCCTCTCCTGCCTCGAAGCATGTCTGTCCGAAAAGGGCAGCCTGCTGGTCTCCTGCAG
>URLU01000038.1 GCA_900548765.1 uncultured Lachnobacterium sp. | reverse complement strand
ACAGGAGGTCAAGGCATCGTTAAATTCTTCACAAGGAGAGATTAGAAAATCGGCAAGCTCAGATAAGAGTCCTGACTTTTTCTCCACGCCATAGCAGAGTGTGGAGAGGATGCCGGTTGAAGCAAGAGTTAAAACCCCTGCTCTTGCAAAGCCCTCTGCGGAGGCTGTCGCACCAAGGACTGGGATTTCAAGAATCAGATCTGCTCCACAATTTAACGCCATTTCAGCCCTTGTGTATTTGTCAATAAAGGCAGGAGTTCCCCGCTGCACAAAATTGCCGCTCATAGCCACGATAATGTAGTCGGCATGGTTTTCTTCCCTGATTTTATCCAGTTGATATTTATGTCCATTATGAAAAGGATTGTATTCGGTTATAACTCCTGAAACCTTCATTGCAGGCACCTCCATAGGGTTGTTTATACATAATAACATATTTTACCCTTGTATGCTTGAAAAAATCGGTTTATAATCAATACAGTATGTAAATTTTTATAGAAGGAGATATTTAAAATGAATGTACTTGTGATTAACTGCGGAAGTTCATCACTGAAATATCAGTTGATTAACTCTGAGTCAGAAGAAGTCCTTGCAAAGGGCCTTTGCGAGAGAATTGGAATTGATGGAAGACTTACCTACCAGAAGGCTGGTCTTGATAAAGAGATTACAGAGGCAGCTATGCCAACACATAAGGAAGCAATCCAGATGGTTCTTGATGCCCTTGTAAATGATAAAACAGGAGCAATCAAGGCTCTTTCGGAAATTGATGCTGTAGGACACCGTATCGTTCATGGTGGAGAAAAGTTTGCAAGCTCTGTTGTGATTACAGAGGAGGTTATCAAGGCTGTTGAGGAATGCAATGACCTTGCACCACTTCACAATCCGGCAAATATCATCGGAATCCACGCATGTCAGGCACTTATGCCAGATGTTCCAATGGTAGGTGTATTTGATACAGCTTTCCATCAGACAATGCCGGCAAAGGCTTACTTATACGGACTTCCATATGAGTATTATGAGAAATATAAAGTGAGAAGATACGGCTTTCATGGTACAAGCCATGATTTCGTATCAAAGGCAACAGCAGAGTATCTTGGACTGGATTTAAATAATTCAAAGATTATAGTAGCCCATCTTGGAAATGGTGCTTCTGTAAGTGCAGTGTTAAATGGAAAATGTGTAGATACTTCAATGGGACTTACTCCGCTTGAGGGACTTGTAATGGGAACCCGTTCTGGAGATATTGACCCTTCAATCATGGAGTTTATCGCAAAGAAAGAGAACCTTGACATTGATGGAGTGATGAACGTGCTCAACAAGAAGTCTGGTGTCGCTGGTATGTCAGGAGTATCAAGTGACTTCCGTGACCTCACAGCAGCAAGAGCAGAGGGAAATGAGAAGGCTGCAAACGCAATAGACGTATTCTGCTACAGAGTAGCTAAGTACATAGGTTCTTATGCAGCAGCCATGAATGGTGTGGATGCAATTGCATTTACAGCAGGCATCGGAGAAAATGTTACCCATGTAAGAGAGAACATCATGTCTTACCTTGGCTACCTTGGAATTGAAATCAACAAGGAAGCAAACGAAGCTGCAAGAGGAGAAGAGGGAATTATCTCAACGGCAGATTCAAAGGTGAAGGTTATCGTTATGCCTACAAATGAGGAATTAGCTATTTGCAGGGAGACTGTACGATTAGTGTAATTTTTACAGAATATTCGTCGAAAAAATGTTGACAAACAATATACCCATATGTATAATTGTTTAGGTGTGAGTAGGAGAGATGTGATGATTGATATTTCAACCATTGTAAAATCTATTAATAAGGAGACAGATGAGGTCGTAGAGCTTTCGCTTTCTGCCTTTGAGTCACGATTAGGAGATTATCCTATTCTTGAAAAGTCACCGATTACTCTTCATATTGCAAACCAGGAGAACAAGCGGCTGCTTATCCAGGGTGATGTTGATGTGAAACTTGGTATACCGTGTGGCAGGTGTCTGGAAGAAGTTCCTACACCAATCCATTTCCGAGTTGATAAGACCTTGTCGATTACAGATGATGGCATTATTGATGAAGATATGGAGGAAACTGACTACCTGATTGGGTTTGAGCTTGATGTAGATAAACTTGTCTACGCCGAGATTTTGGTGAACTGGCCAATGAGAGTTCTGTGCAAGGACGATTGCAAAGGCATTTGTAAGGTCTGCGGGATGAACTTGAATAAGGGCACCTGCGATTGTGAGAGTTCAGCACTGGATCCAAGAATGGCAGCAATCCAAGATATATTTAACCAGTATAAGGAGGTGTAAACAAATGTCAATTTGTCCAAAGAATAAATCTTCTAAGGGAAGAAGAGATAAGAGAAGAGCAAACTGGAAAATGTCTGCTCCAACTTTAGTAAAATGCAGCAAATGTGGTGAATTAATGATGCCTCATAGAGTTTGCAAGAACTGCGGATCTTACAACAAGAAAGAGATTATCGCTCAGGATTAATTCCTGTCAAAGAAGCTCTCCCGTCGAGGAGGGCTTTTTTGCTGTCTCTTTTCTTGTAATATTTGTAATATTTATAATTGATTTATGGACTTGTTTATAGTATATTCTCTATTAGGTAAATAAGGAGGTAATCTATGCAAACTTTTACTAAGGTTGCGCTTGATGCAATGGGTGGTGATAATGCACCTGCCGAAATTGTTAGGGGTGCAGTGGATGCTATATCAGGAAGAGATGATATCAAAATCTTTTTGGTAGGGCAGGAGGATGTGGTTGCAAAAGAGCTTTCACAGTATTCTTTTCCAAAGGAAAGGATTGAAGTAGTAGATGCTCCAGAGGTTATAGAGATGGCTGAGCCTCCGGTTGAGGCAATCAGAAAAAAGAAACAGTCATCAATTGTAGTCGGAATGAATATGGTTAAAAATAGAGAAGCAGATGCATTTGTTTCGGCCGGCAGCTCAGGAGCTATTTTAGTTGGAGGACAGGTTATAGTTGGCAGGATAAAAGGGATTCAGAGACCACCACTTGCCCCTCTTATTCCAACAGAAAAAGGAGTGTCACTTCTTATAGATTGTGGCGCTAATGTTGATGCGAGAGCAGACCATCTGGTTCAGTTCGCAAAGATGGGCTCTATTTATATGGAACATGTATTAGGAGTTAAGAAACCAAAAGTCGCAATCGTAAATATAGGAGCTGAGGACGAGAAGGGCAATGCCCTTGTCAAGGAAACTCTTCCAATGCTCAGAGAGTGCACAGGAATCAACTTTGTGGGAAGCATAGAAGCAAGGGATATTCCAAAGGGAGATGTGGATGTAATCGTCTGTGAAGCCTTTGTGGGAAACGTCATCCTGAAATTGTATGAGGGACTGAGTTCTACATTGGTCGGGGTGATTAAGAAGGGGCTTATGAGCACCCTGAAAAGCAAAATAGGTGCGGCACTTGCGCTGCCAGCACTCAAAAAGACTTTGAAGGCCTTTGATGCCAGCGAATATGGAGGAGCACCATTACTGGGACTCAATGGTCTTGTAGTCAAGACACATGGAAGCTCCAAGGCAAAAGAGATAACCAATGCTATTTATCAGTGCGTTGCGTTCAAGGAGAATGCAATAAACGATAAGATAAAAGAAAATATTTTATAATAAGATAGAGAGGAAACAATTATGGAATTTGAAAAACTTAGAGACATTATAGTGGAGGTTCTTAATGTTGATGAGAGCGAAGTAAAGATGGACTCAACATTTGTTGATGATCTTGGAGCAGATTCTCTTGATGTATTCCAGATTATTATGGGACTTGAAGAAGAATTTGATATTGAGATTCCTAACGAGGAAGCAGAGAAAATCGTAACTGTTGGAGATGCGGTTGAGCAGATTAAAAACGCTGTCAATCAGTAAGATGCAATGAAAGTTTGAAGATAAAAGCCCTTGTAAAAAGGGCTTTTACTTTTTGAGGGAGAGAATATGGCTGATTTAAAAGAATTTCAGGCAAGGATAGGCTATGAATTTAATAATATCAATCTCTTGAGACAAGCCCTTACCCACAGCTCATATGCTAACGAAAAGCATATGAAGAAGCTGTCAGACAATGAGAGACTTGAGTTTCTGGGAGATGCTGTACTTGAGGTGGTATCCAGTGAATTTTTATATCAAAATTATACTGATGTGCCGGAGGGAGAGCTGACAAAGCTCAGGGCAAGCATTGTATGTGAGCCTACACTGGCTTTGTGCACCAAGGAAATGGATTTAGGCAGATATATTTACCTGGGCAAAGGAGAAGACCATACAGGTGGCAGAAAGAGAAAATCTATTTTGTCAGATGCACTTGAGGCTGTAATCGGTGCCATATATTTAGATGGTGGTTTTGCTAATGCAAAAGAGTTTGTGTTAAAATATATTATGACAGATATAGAGCACAAGCAGCTCTTTTATGATAGCAAGACTATTTTACAGGAGCTTGTTCAGGGAGAGCGCAGGCAGCTTTCCTACAGATTAATCGGGGAGAGTGGACCAGACCACGACAAGAGCTTTTCCGTAGAGGTATGTGTGGATGATGAGGTTATAAGTACTGGTGCCGGGCATACCAAAAAAGCCGCAGAGCAGGAGGCTGCATACAAGGCTCTCCTGATTCTTAAAAAAGTTGAGGAGTAAGGAATGTATTTAAAGAGTTTAGAAGTACATGGTTTTAAGTCATTTGCAAACAAGATTACATTTGACTTTCATAAGGGCATAACCGGTATCGTTGGACCAAATGGAAGCGGAAAAAGTAATGTTGCAGATGCAGTCAGATGGGTGCTTGGAGAGCAGAGCGCCAAGCAGCTTAGAGGTGCATCTATGCAGGATGTTATTTTTGCCGGTACAGAGAACCGAAAGCCCTTAAGCTATGCTTATGTTGCGATAACATTAGATAACTCAGACCACAAGCTTGCCGTGGATTACGAAGAGGTAACTATTGCAAGAAGAGTATACCGTTCCGGTGAGAGTGAGTATTTGATTAATGGCACACCCTGCAGATTAAAGGAAGTATCAGAGCTTTTCTATGATACCGGTATTGGTAAGGAGGGCTATTCCATTATTGGACAGGGTCAGATTGACAGAATCCTCAATGGTAAGCCAGAGGAGCGCCGAGAGTTATTTGATGAGGCAGCCGGTATTGTAAAGTTTAAAAAAAGAAAGAATACTGCCCAGAAAAAGCTTGAGAATGAAAGGGATAATCTGGTCAGGGTAAATGACATCTTAGCTGAGCTTGAGAGACAGGTAGGACCTCTTGAGAGACAGTCGGAGAAGGCTAAGACCTATTTAAAGAAAAAAGAAGAGCTGAAATCCTATGATGTAAATATGTTTTTGCTTGAGACTGAGCGGATAAGAGAGTCCCAGAAGGATGTAGAGCAGAAATATGCAGTTGCAGATGAGGAGCTCAAGGAGGCAAATGCTTCTTATGAGCATATAAAGAATGAATATGAGACTCTGGGCGAGAATATGAGGGAGATGGATGAAAAGATTAATTCCATCAGGGAGAATATCTCCAATACTTCATCTACCAGACAGAAGCTTGAGAGCCAGATACAGGTTTTAAAGGAGCAGATTCATACTGCCGAGATGACAGATGAGCACTTACAGAGCCGTCTGAATTCTATTGACAGTGAAAAGGCAGAACGCAATGCTTCTATGGAGCAGTATGAGACCCAGAAAAAGGAATATGATGCCCAGGTGCTTGAGATTGACGAGCACAGAAAGACAGCCCAGGAGAAGCTTGAGCAGATTCAGGGAGAAATTTCTAAATGCAGCACCGGAATAGAAAATGGGCAGAACGAGCTCATTAAGCTGCTCCAGAACAAGGCTTCTATCCAGTCCAGACAGCAGAAATATGATACTATGCTGGAGCAGATTAATATCCGCAAGTCAGAGTTAAACAAGAGACTTTTGGACAGAAAGACCAGAGAAGCAGGTTTAAACAATGCTCTCGAGGAAGCCCAGAAGAGCTTGATGGCAGTTGACGCAGAGATAAGTGGACTGAAGCAGAAGGAAGCAGAACTGGACAAGCTGGATAAGGACTGGAAGTTCAAGACCAGAGAGAATGCAAGACTTATAGATGAGGCTCAGACTGAGTACCACAAGCAGGAGTCCAGACTTGAGTCTCTCAAGAATATAGCAGAGAGATATGACGGCTATGGCAACAGTATAAGAAGAGTCATGGAGCATAAGAATTCCCAGAAGGGAATATGTGGAGTTGTGTCAGACCTCTTACAGGTGGAGAAGAAGTATGAGACAGCTATAGAGACAGCTCTGGCAGGAAATATACAGAACATCGTCACAGAGGATGAAGAGACAGCAAAGAAGATGATTGCCTACCTTAAGGAAAATCATTTTGGACGAGCTACATTCCTGCCACTGACCAGTGTCAGTGCAAGAAGCAATCCTAAAAACGAGGCTGCTTTAAGCGAAAAGGGTGTGATAAACCTTGCTAACAGGCTGGTAAAATGTGACCCTAAATATGATGAAATCGCAGCCTATCTCTTGGGACGAGTCCTTGTAGTGGATAGTATCGACAATGCTGTCGCGCTTGCAAAGAGAAATCATTATTCGCTTCACATTGTCACCTTATCAGGAGAGTATCTGGCTCCGGGTGGTTCAATGACTGGTGGAGCCTTTAAGAATTCTTCAAATCTACTGGCGAGAAATCGTGAAATTGAAGAACTTGAAAAGAGGGTGAAGGCGGTATCGGACAAGCTGGAAGAATTGAAGCAGCGTAAGGATGATATAGCCACAGCCATGGCATTAAACGACGAGGAGCTTGTGGCTGTCAAGGCTGATTTACAGGAAAAATACATAGCCCAGAATACAGCAAGACTCAATGTGGACAGGGCTGCCCAGCAGAGAACCGAGAGCGAGAATGTATTTAAGGGATTAAAGGGCGAAGGTGAGGAAATCGAGAGCCAGATTCTTGAAATTAATACCAATAAGCAGAAGATTTTGGATGAAATCGAGTTCACTAAAAATCGAGAGACAGAGATTGAGGCGGAGGCAAAGGTCTTCCAGAAGACGCTGGAAGAGAATGCTTCTAAGGAGCAGGAAGCCATGGATGCTGTATCCAAAATCAATCTGGAGCTGGCTGGAGTTACAAAGACTGTAGAATTTGTTGTTGAAAATATCAACAGATTAAAGGCTGAAATCGAGAAATTTGATACAGAACGAGTGGCACTTGTGGAAAATGCTTCCCATGCCAGGGAAGACATGGAAAAGAAGCAGAAGGATATAGAGGAGATTGAGAAGACAATTATTGCATCCCAGTCTACAAATACAAAGCTTGATGATGAGTTAAAGGAAAGTCTTGCCCAGAAGGACAAGATGAATGAGGATTACAGAGGCTTTTTCCAGAAGCAGGAAGAAATCTCCAAAAAGCTCAACGATTTGGATAAGGAAATCTTCAGACTTAACAGCCAGAGAGAAAAGCTCAAGGAGGCTGAGGAATACCAGACAAACTATATGTGGGAAGAATATGAGCTTACACCACATGCAGCCCATGAGTTAAGGAATGATGCCTATAATGATCTGAGTGCCTTAAAGAAGCTTATAATCCAGATAAAGGATGACATCAGAAAGCTTGGAGATGTAAATGTAAATGCCATCGAAGAGTACAAGGAGGTATCTGAGAGATACCAGTTTCTTAAGGGACAGCATGACGATTTAATTGAGGCAGAGCAGACTCTTATGGGTATAATCGAGGAGCTTGACGCTGGCATGCGCAGGCAGTTTACAGAGAAGTTTGCTGAGATTCAGAGAGAGTTTGACAAGACCTTTAAGCTGCTCTTTGGAGGCGGACATGGCACACTTGAGCTGGTTGAGGACGAGGATATTCTGGAATGTGGAATCAGGATTATCGCCCAGCCACCTGGAAAAAAATTACAGAACATGATGCAGCTTTCTGGTGGAGAAAAGGCACTTACAGCGATTGCGCTGCTTTTTGCAATCCAGTCCTTAAAGCCATCGCCATTCTGTCTGCTGGACGAGATTGAGGCGGCTCTTGATGATTCCAATGTCACAAGATTCGCAAGCTACTTAAATAAGCTTACAGAAAATACCCAGTTTATCGTAATTACCCACAGACGAGGCACTATGACAGCGGCAGACAGACTTTATGGTATAACAATGCAGGAGAAGGGTGTATCTACTCTTGTATCTGTAAACCTGATTGAGAATGATTTGACAGAATAAATTGATGCTAAAAGCAGGAAGGATATGTATATGTCAGAAGAATTTAAGGCAGAGCAGGAAAATGCAGAGGAGAAACCGGAAAAGGTAGGCTTTTTTAAGAGGCTAGTATCTGGACTTACAAAGACAAGAGATAATATTGTATCAGGTATTGACTCTATTTTTTCAGGCTTCTCAAGCATAGATGAGGATTTCTATGAGGAGCTGGAGGAGACTCTTATAATGGGCGACCTGGGCGTCAGGGCTACAGAGGCTATTCTTGATGATTTACGAGCAAAGGTAAAGGAGCAGCATATCAAGCAGCCGATGGACTGCAAGCAGCTTCTGATTGACAGTATCAGGGAGCAGATGAAGGTTGAGGATGCAGCCTACAGATTTGAAAATGA
This sequence comes from uncultured Lachnobacterium sp., assembly GCA_900548765.1. Classification (GTDB taxonomy): domain Bacteria; phylum Bacillota; class Clostridia; order Lachnospirales; family Lachnospiraceae; genus Roseburia. The sequence goes on along the minus strand of URLU01000038.1, from coordinate 5,506 downwards.
GAAATCAGTGGTGCTTGTAATCGGCGTAAATGGAGTTGGAAAGACAACCACAGTAGGAAAACTTGCAGGCAAGCTCAAGAGTCAGGGTAAGAAGGTTGTGATAGCAGGAGCAGATACCTTCAGGGCAGCAGCAGGAGACCAGCTTAAGGAGTGGGCAGACCGCTCAGGAGTTGATATGATTGGTGGAGCAGAGGGTGCAGACCCGGGCTCTGTTGTTTATGATGCCACAGCTGCTGCAAAGGCTAGAAATGCCGATGTGCTTTTGGTGGACACAGCAGGACGTCTCCACAACAAGAAAAATCTCATGAATGAGCTTGGCAAAATCAACAAGATTCTTGAAAATGAATATCCGGATGCATATAAGGAAACACTTGTGGTGTTGGATGCAACCACAGGACAGAATGCTCTGGTACAGGCAAAGGAATTTTCAGATGTGGCAAAAATCTCAGGAATTGTTCTTACCAAGATGGACGGAACAGCCAAGGGAGGAATAGCAGTTGCTATCCAGTCTGAGCTTTCGGTTCCGGTAAAATACATCGGAGTTGGCGAGACTATAGACGATTTACAGAAATTTAACCCAGATGAATTTGTAAATGCATTGTTTAATACACAAGAGTAGGTATTGCAGATATTTGTCTCTTGTAATAAAATATGAACAATTAATATTTTACCAGCAGGGAAGGAAATAGATTATGTTAACACTTGACAAATTTGAAGAGGCTAGTGAGAAAGTAAAAGAGGTAACTCTTGAGACTAAGCTGGTTTATAGTGATTATTTTAGTGAACAGACAGGCAATAAAGTATATTTAAAGCCTGAAAATATGCAATTTACAGGTGCCTATAAGGTAAGGGGTGCATATTACAAAATAAGCACCTTATCCGATGAGGAGAGAAACAAGGGACTTATTACAGCATCAGCAGGAAACCATGCGCAGGGTGTTGCCTATGCAGCAAAGTGCTATGGCTGTAAGGCTGTAATTGTTATGCCTACCACAACACCACTTATCAAGGTTAATCGTACCAAGAACTACGGAGCTGAGGTAGTGCTTTACGGAGACGTATATGATGAGGCCTGCGCCAAGGCTTATGAACTGGCGGAGCAGAATGGATATACTTTTATCCATCCATTTGATGATTTGGCAGTTGCAACAGGACAGGGAACTATCGCAATGGAGATATTCAAGGAGCTTCCTCTGGTAGAGTATATACTTGTGCCGATCGGAGGTGGAGGGCTTGCAACAGGTGTGTCTACACTTGCAAAGCTCCTTAATCCTAAGATTAAGGTCATCGGAGTAGAACCAGCTGGGGCTAACTGTATGCAGGAGAGCTTTAAGAAGGGTAAGGTAACAACACTTAAGACTGTAAACACAATTGCTGACGGAACAGCGGTAAAGACACCGGGGAGCAATATATTCCCATATATCCAGCAGAATCTGGATGAGATTATCACAGTTGAGGATGATGAGCTGATTGGAGCCTTCCTGGATATGGTGGAAAATCATAAGATGGTTGTTGAGAACTCAGGACTTCTCACAGTTGCAGCTTTAAAGCACCTGAATGTGAAGGACAAGCGTGTAGTTTCAATTTTAAGTGGTGGCAACATGGATGTTATCACAATGTCATCTGTTGTCCAGCAGGGACTTATTTTCAGAGACAGAATCTTTACTGTTTCAGTTCTGCTTCCTGATAAGCCGGGAGAGCTTGCAAAGGTTTCCGCTACTCTTGCAAAGCAGCAGGGAAATGTTATAAAGCTTGAGCACAACCAGTTTGTCAGCACTAACCGAAGCGCAGCAGTTGAGCTCCGCATCACACTTGAATGTTTTGGAACTGAGCACAAAAAGCAGATAATGGACGCTTTGGAAAAGGCAGGGTACAAACCAAAGACAGTCAGAACAATGATTTAAGATTAGATAGGAATTTACAAGCACCAGACCTTGCGGTCTGGTGTTTTTTGGGAAGGTATTATGATTAAGGTTTTTTTAGTTGAAGATGAGATAGTAATGCGTGAGGGCATAAAGAAAAATATTCCATGGGAAAGGGAAGGCTTTGAATTTGTGGGGGATGCAAGCGATGGTGAGCTTGCATATCCGCTTATACAAAAGAGTAAGCCGGACATTTTAATTACAGATATTAAAATGCCCTTCATGGATGGAATAGAACTGAGCCGGCTGGTGAAGAAAGATATGCCGGATATAAAAATTATATTTTTGACCGGGTATGATGAATTTGCTTATGCCAAGGAAGCGATAAGTATAGGCGTGGCAGAGTACCTGCTTAAGCCTATAACAAGTGCGCAGCTGATTGAGGTATTGCACGAGGTAGAAGCATCAATACTGGAAGAGAGGAAAAAAAGTCTGCCATCAGACAGCAGTGAAGAGTGGGAGAAGACCAGGGCAAAAAGGCTGGGATTTTTCAGAAAGCTCACCGGTGGAGAACTCTCTATATCACAGATATATGAAGAGGGAGAAAAATTTGGAATAGAGTTTGTGGCTCCAAGCTACAACATAGCCCTGCTGCAGTTTTTCTTTGACACTGATGTGGAGAATGAGACTGATATCCGTAAGAGCGTTGAGAAAACCATACAGGAGATATCGCGTGAGTTTCCACAAATATTTGTGGTAGAGAAAAACAAAGAGGAATATGCAGCCATTATAAAAGAGACAGATGACTGCTCAATTGATGAAACTCTAGAGCTCTGTGAGAAAAAACTCAAGGGTGAGCTGCAGGGAGAAAAACTGGAATATTATGCTGTTATAGGTAATCCGGTTGGGAGAATCGGTGACATAAAGAAGTGTTTTAAAGAGGCAAATGAGCATTTTGCCCATAGGTATCTGAGGGAGAGAAATCAGACTGTGCACTGCCAGAAGGAAGACCTGGGCGAATCAGAGGCGTCTGTTGACTTTATGACAATGAATTTATCCCAGGCAGATTCAGGCAGGCTGTCAAAATTTATAGAGACAGGCTTAAAGAGCGGGGTTCAGCAGTTTGTAGACAATTATTTTGAAAAAATAGGCACAAAGAACATGCAGTCCACACTCTTCAGGCAGTATGTGATCATGGATATGTCCATAATTATCATGGGAACCCTGCAGGAGATGGGCTATTCCAAGGAAGAACTGGTGGCTGATTTTGGAAAAACAGAGAATTTGTCACAGATATATAATGGCACAGAACCTACCAAAAAGTACATTATATCCTGCATAAAGAGGGCTATGGAGTACAGGGATGAGGCTGTGTCAGACAAAAAAGATGATTTAATAAAAAAGGCTTGTACATACATAGGGGAGAATTACTCAAACGAGGATATATCCCTCAATATGGTGGCAAAATATGTGGGAGTCAGTCCTAACCATTTCAGCACGATGTTTGCCCAGAATATGAACAAGACATTTGTGGAGTATCTGACAGATGTCAGGATGGAGCAGGCAAAAATCCTACTTAGAACCACGAATATGAGAACCAGTGACATTGCTTTTGAGGTGGGCTATCATGACTCACATTATTTTAGTTCTCTATTCAAAAAGAACCAGAACATGACACCTAGAGAGTACAGAGCAGCTAATTAGCAGAGGAAAAAGCTATGAAAAAAAGGGGAGTGTCACTCAGCAACAGACTAAATATCCTGATTGTTTTATGTGTTATTCCATTGACTTCGTTACTGGTATACCTTCTGGTGCTCACCTATACGCTGTCATCCAAGTATGACAATATCGTAGAGCAGATTACCAGGGCGAATACCTACAATATCAATTTCAAAGAGGATGTGGACTATGTGATGTACATCATAGTCGTAAATTCAGCCAGAGCAGAGGAACTGGTAGATACCGAGGAGCCACAGAGGATGATAGATGAGGCGAGAGAGGTCTTTCAGAACCTGTATGATGAGGCTGAAAATAATTCTACAAAGACCAAGCTTGACAGAATACTTGCCTGTCTGGATACTCTTGAGACCCATGTGGTGGAAATAGAGAAGGATGCTCTGGTTCCCGGCATGTATGAGACTAATATGGACAGGCTTGATTTGGATGTAAGAGTTTTGACCGAGCTGATTCAGGAGCAGATTCAGGAATACATCTATGAGCAGAGCCAGAATCTCGAAGGCTTGCGTCAGGGCGTGCACAGGGAAGTGCAGCGCGCGATTCTTATAATGAGCCTGCTGCTTGGACTGATTCTTATAAGCGTTGTATTTTTTGCCAGAAGGATTACAAAAAATATTGCAGAGCCTATATCGGAACTGTGTGACGTGGCTGCCACAGCGGGAGAAGGAGACTTTGAAATCCGTACCAAGGGAGATAATTCCATAGTCGAGATACAAAAACTTAACACAAGTGTCAATCAGATGATTAAAAAAATCGGTCAGCTTGTTGATGACATAAGGGTGGAGGAAATCAACCTGCGTGCAGCAGAGCTTAGACTTTTGCAGGAGCAGATTAATCCCCACTTTCTATATAATACTCTGGACAATATCATCTGGCTTGCAGAGTCGGGGGAGGATGAAGAGGTCGTAAAGATGGTTTCGTCCTTATCCAGCTTTTTCAGAACCACCTTAAGCAAGGGCAGGGACTATATCACTATAGCTGAGGAGCGGGAGCACATTGAGAGCTATCTGTCCATTCAGAAATTCAGATACAGGGATATCTTGTCCTATGATATAGATTTTGAAGATAAGATACTTGACCACAGTATTTTGAAGCTTACACTTCAACCGATTGTGGAAAATGCCTTATATCACGGCATCAAGAATAAGCGTGGTATGGGACATATACAGATTGACGGAAGAATGGCTGGGGACAATATTGAATTTATCGTATCCGACAATGGAATCGGAATGAGAGAGGAAGAGGCAGAGCACTTAAGAAATGTCATATCAGGTCTGATCAGCGATGACAGAAGCGGCGGTGGATTTGGACTCTTTAATGTAAACCAGAGACTTGAGCTCAACTATGGCAAAGAGTACGGACTCAACATAGAGAGTACATACAATGTAGGCACTACAATAAGGGTAAAGATACCCGCCGTAAAAAAACAAACTTTATAAATAAAATATTAAACTTTTCGAAAATACTTATGGCAAATATGTCCTAAAAATTAAAAAATATGATAAAAAATTAAACATATTTCCAATAACCCTCCGTATTTTTTTATTATGCTGAGAACTATAATGTACTCATAACAAGAGAGGAACTTGTTAAATAATAAAAATTTTATGGAGGGTTTTTAAATGAAAAAGAAGGTAGTAAGTATTTTAATGTGTGCAGCTCTTGGAGCAACAATGTTAGCAGGATGTGGATCATCTGACACAGGAACATCTGATGCATCAACAAGCGATGCAGCAACAAGTGATACAGCAACAGATGATGGAGCAGGAGATACAGCATCTGGAGACTTAATCAAGATTGGTTTTGCACAGGTTGGACATGAGTCTGACTGGCGTACAGCATCTACAAACTCTTGCCAGACAGTATTTAGCGAGGCAAACGGATATGACTTACAGTTCGTAGATTGT
>URLU01000037.1 GCA_900548765.1 uncultured Lachnobacterium sp. | reverse complement strand
CTCCACCAACTACACAGGCTGCAATTGCGTCCATATCCCAGCCCTGTCCATAAGCGGCAGAACCAGAACCTACCATTCTTGCACATTCAAGCCATGAACCAAATCCATAAAGGATACCTGCCATAATAAAAGCTCCCAGTGTCACAGCAAATACTGAAATACCTGATACAGCTGCTGCCTCCGGATTTCCACCTACAGCATAAAGATTTTTACCAAATGTTGTCTTATTCCAGATGAACCATACAACAATTATCGCTACCACTGCCCAGACAATAATTGTTGGGAATCCGTTTACTTTTGGAATAATCATATTAGGAATTGCCGGTTCAATTGCTCCAAAGGAAACTCCCTTAGTAGCATATGTAACAATACCAAAAATCACAAGCATATTTGCCATCGTCGAGATAAACGGATGCATCTTAAATTTTGCTGTAAAAAATCCCGCTATACTGGTAAACAAAGTACAAAGCACAATACATGTAAATAAGGCCAATACCACTCTTGCGCCCACTGGAATTCCAGTAAAATCAAACACATGTCCAAATACTGCACCTGTATTCACACCCTGATGCATAATAATGGTTGCCGCTGTCATACCCATACCAACCATTCGTCCTACAGAAAGGTCAGTTCCCGTAAGGAGAATCAGTCCAGCAACTCCCAGTGCAAGGAACATTCTAGGTGATGCCTGCTGGAGGATATTCAACACATTGTTATATGTTAAAAGCGGTGTTCCCTTCTTTATAGGTGTGATAATACACAAAGCGATAAACACAAGTATGATTGCTATATACAGACCATTCTGCAACAGGAAATTTCTCCGGTTGAATGTATACTTATAATTCTCCCATTTCTGGGCTCTTTTCTCCATAAATGTGAATTTTGAAAGTCTAAGCATATCAATCAGATGATACTTGTATGAATAAGCCTCGTGTTTTCTGTCTTTTATTCTCTGATATTCTTTCTCAAGCTCCAGTTTCTCATTTGAGACCTTATTCTTGTATACATATTTTTCTTCCTTGATTTCTACACTGTCTGACAGACCAGCCAGCACTTCCTTGTGTTTTCTTTCAAGCTCTGCCATCTTCTTTTTGTGGTTTTCAAGTGCCTCTGCCTTTTCTACTGCACAGCTCTCTTTTACAGCATTGTAGTACTTGGAAGCAAATGTATTTTTGAGGTATGTTTCTGCTTTTGAAATAAGTTCATCAATCTGAGCTTTATTCCGGCTTTCAACCTCTTTTGCCTTATCAATTTCTCTTTGGCACGAAGCAAGTTCAGACTGCTTCTCACCCTTGGAAAGAGTCTTATCTCTCTTTATTTTTTCTGCCAGAGACTGGTATTCTACAAGCTTTGTTGTACCATCTGCTCTTAATTCATCAATCTCTTTTTGTATTTTACCCACATATTCGTCTATAGGCTTAAGCAGTTCTTTTTCCTGCTCTGCCGTCAATATTTTACTATTAGCCATACCCGTTCTCTCCCTTTATCATAGATATTTCGCACTAAGTCTCAACAGTTCTTCCTGATTGGTTTCTTTGGTATTTACTATTCCAGACAGGTGTCCGTTTGACATTACACCAATTCTGTTTGTAATACCAAGGATTTCAGGCATCTCAGAAGATACAACAATTATTGTTTTTCCCTGTTTTGCCATCTGTATTATCAGTTCATATATCTCATATTTGGCTCCTACATCTATACCCCTTGTAGGCTCATCCATCATAAACACCTGTGGACCTCTTTCCAGCCATTTTCCAAAAATCACCTTCTGCTGATTACCACCGGACAGACTTGATATCATGTCCTCAGGTCCCATACATTTGGTGTGCATAATTTTGATTTCATCAGCGGTCGCCCTCGTCATCTTTTGTTCCGACAGCGCAGCTCCCTTTTTATAAGCATCAAGATTTGCAATAGTGGTATTAAATGTCAGATTTCCCTTGAGAAAAAGTCCATTGGCTTTTCTTTCTTCTGTAATAAGGGCAAAGCCATAATCCATAGCTTCTCTGGCACAGCTGAAATTCATCAGTTTATTGTTGAAATATACTCTGCCCGCCGCCCTTGTTCTGATTCCGAATATGGTCTCCAGAAGTTCTGTACGTCCAGCTCCAACCAGACCATACAGTCCAAATATCTCACCTTCTCTCACATCAAATGACACATCCTGTAAATAAGGCTCATACTTAGTGGACAAATGCTGTATTGACAGAATCACATCCTTAGGTTCGTTGTCAACCGGCGGGAATCTGTTTTCCAGCACACGACCTACCATTGCAGTAATCAATTCATTCATATTTGTTTCTTTTGTGCTCTTTGTCATGACCAGATTTCCATCTCTTAAGACAGAAATATCGTCACATATCTCAAATATTTCATCCATCTTATGAGATATATATATAAGAGAAATTCCCTGATCACGGAGCATCCTCATCATCTCAAACAGCTTATCAACTTCCTGTATCGTAAGTGATGATGTAGGCTCATCTAATACTATAACCTTTGAATTGTATGATATCGCCTTAGCGATCTCACACATCTGCCGCTGGGATACAGACATATTTTTCATTGGCTGTTCCAGATTTACTGTCATCCCCAGCTTTCTAAACAACTCAGAGGCTTCTTTTTTCATCCGCCCCTCATCAATCATTCCTAAAGAGTTCACCGGGTATCTTCCAAGAAAGAGATTATCTACCACATTTCTCTCGAGACACTGGTTAAGTTCCTGATGAACCATGGCAATACCATTTTCAAGTGCATCCTTTGGTCCTGAAAAGTTTACTTCTTTTCCCTCCAGATATATTGTGCCTTCGTCCTTCTGGTATGTTCCAAAAAGACATTTCATCATTGTTGATTTACCGGCACCATTTTCACCCATCAGACCCATTACAGTACCTTTCTTTACGTCCAGATTGATATGATCCAGTACCCTGTTTCGTCCGAAGGATTTACTCATTCCCCGTATTGATAAAATAATATCCTTTCTCTTATCCTCCATACTTCCTACTCCTATACTTTTATTTACCGGGAAAGGATTTCTCCCTTCCCGGCTTCATGCATTTACGTAAACTGTAATATGAATCTTACTGACTTAAAAGAGCTGTATAAGAAGCTGCATTGTCTGTCTTAACCATGTTAATTGCAAATGCATCATACTGTCCTGGATTTCCTAATCTGTTTGTGATGTTTGACTCTGTCTGTCCATCACCACCGATGTACTCAACATCAAGGTTAAGCAGATCATCATAGTTCTGTAAAAGTGGCTGATATGTTGAGCTTAAGAAGTTATCTGAAGCATTATAAATATTAAGCCATACTTTCTTTGTTGGATGGGCAGATGCATCAAGCTGGTTTGAAACAGGCTCCCAAACCACTGTTGAATCTGTGAAATCCTGATAATTGTCAGCTGTAACTGCTACGTTTAATGCATAATAAGATCTCTCATCTGCTTTATATACGTATACGTCATCACTTAATACATTGCCTGCATCATCAGCTGTACCAATACCTGTATCAATATCTACTCCATCAAGTGCATTTCTTAAAACACGAAGTGTAAGATAAGCCTGGACATCAGCATGCTGGCTGATTGTTCCGCCATATCCTTCTGCAATAGCTGCAACCGCATCACTGTTTGCATCATATCCGAATGTAGCTACATCATTATCCTTTGACCATGCGTTGAACATTGACATTCCCATACCATCGTTATTAGAAACGACTACGTCAATTGAATCACCAAATGATGATGACCATGTTCCAATTGCATTTCCTGCTGTAGCTGCATCCCATGTAGCTCCTGCTGAGTTCTTCATCTCCTGTGAAGCAAGCTCTCTGATTATGTACTCTTTTCCATTAATCTCAATCTTGCCATCCTGAACTACTGAAGCCGAACCATCTGTATTTGTTCCAGCTGGTGTACTATCGATTTCACCATCCTTGTCCATTGCAGTTCCAAGTGCCTTACGTACACCTCTTGTTCTTGCAATTGAATCATTGTGTCCAATGTCACCGATTGCAAGTACATAGCCGATAATACCATCTCCATTTCTGTCGATTGTATCGATATTTTTTTCGATATAATCCATTACCATTTCTCCCTGGAGCTCAGCACCCTGATTTGCATCAAATCCGACATAATATGTGTCATCATTAAAATTAAGTGCCGACATATCAAGCTCTCCTGTTGAACTGTTTGACGGCTGACGGTTGAACCATACAAGCGGCTTGTCCTTGTTTGCCACATCTGATGTAGTTACACTGCTCTTATCTCCTGAGCCTGTCTGTGTATCTCCACCAGCAGTACCACTGTCTGCTCCACAAGCTGCTGTTGAAAGTGCAAAAGCAGCCACCATCATAATTGCAACAAATTTTTTCTTCATAAAAGTATCCCCCTTCTTGTTTGTTGGTAATGTTAGTATACGAAAGAAGGGGGATAATAACTATAGAATATTTTTGGGTCAACATTAAAAATTTTACGTTTTTTAGTTGAATAGACGAAAAATTTTTATATTTTTAGTGTTTTTTCGTCAATGCGCTCGTTTTTTAGTACTTTTGTCGCGTTTTCTGATTTTTTATGCGTCTTATATGTTTGTATCTGCCTATCCAATTCCATTATGAAGCATAGCCGGATAAGCAATCGCTATGGCTGTACCTACTGCCAGACAGAGAATTGTGTTAACAACTAATGCTAAAATATAACCTCCAAGAATCATGCCCACAGCAAACACTATAACAAGCACAACCAGAATAATCATCTTGAGCATAACCTGTATGGTACCCTTTACAACGTCAAGGGAATCTGTTGGAAGCATGGCTTCCAGAAACAGCCCAGTAGTAGACAGCATAAAATCAATTGAAAGCATGGTAATATAGCTTAAAACCACCATCAAAATGCCGTCATCTGACAATACTGCTCCGATAATCACAGCCGGCAAAATGTCAATTGCTGTGTTGTAAGAAACGGATGCAACTGCATAAAATACCTTCCTGTATGCACTGTCAGGCACCAGAAACAGCCAGTTCTTAGAGGTTTCCTGTGCAATCGGATTGCCTACATTATTAATGTAAATAATAATCATTATGGTGATTGCCGGTATTATAAAGCCATCATAACCTATAACCTGTGTAAACAGCAGGCTTACCGCAAGAACCGTGGCTGTGTATATAAGCATGGTCTTGGTCACAAGACCTCCATAGGCAAATCGTCTTCTGATATATACCTGTTTGGTGAAAAAAGCACTGGCTCCGCTTCCCTTAAAAACAGCTTCATGGTGAGCCTTTTTCTCTTTATTTTTCTTAAGTCCTGCGTTCTGGCTTTTACCTGCCTTCTGGTTTTCAAGCTTAACCTCTCTGATTTTTGCGCCTTCCATAGCATCCTCATAGAAATCAGCATCAACCTTCCAGATTGCCCAGAAAATAATAACCGAGCATACCACAAACAAGACTCCATATATTGCCGCTGTCACTGCATTTCCTGCGATTGCGGACATAACCACAGCCTTAAGCCAGCCTATAAAAGGAATATACCAGGTCCATTTTGCACAGTAGACATGCTGCACAGCGTATACAAAATCATTGTCATGATTGACAAGGGAAATCAGCACCGGCACTATAAAGACTGCTGCAATCACAAACATAAGCGGAATTATCAGCCTCTGCAGCTTAGGAAATATACTCCTGAGCGTGTATATAAACACAGATATCAGCTGGCTCCACACCAGAATCATAGCCCAGGCAATAAGCAGTGCCACTACAGCTCCCACAGATAAACCAAGGTTTATCATCATGTTTGGTATCTGGAAAACCATATAAAGCGAAATCAGAAGCAGGGTCAGCATCTGGAATGAAAGCCTGAATACCATTACAGTCTGAGGTTTTTTAGGTGCTGTAAAAAGGAAATTTACATCTGCCAGCAAAAACATCTCATTGCCGTTTTTCTGCCCACCATACATACCTATAAATATAAAAATTATAAATAGGGCTTCCACTCCAAACTCTACAAAAGCATAGGCTGCAGCCTTATCTTCGTCTGTCAGCTCTCCATTTATACGTTCGCCGTTGGCATTGTATTCGCCATCAGCTCCTACATAGCTGCCGTTCTCATCATAACCGCCATCATCTATGTAATTGCCATATTTATCATACTCACCATCGGCTCTGCCCACATAATTGCCATTTTTATCATAAAGATATGCATCTTCATCCTCTATATAATTACCATCTTCATCATATTTGCCAAGCTCTTCACCCACATAATTGCCATTCTCATCATAGGCATACTCTGTAATCATATTATCTGCCACAGCCCAGCCAATCACTCCACCTGCGACACTAAACAATATCACCACACCAATTATGCAGGCAAGAACGATTATAAAAGTACTCCTGAACATTTTTTTGACAGAATTAATGAAAGTGTGAAAAGCATAATAACCCCAAAGCTTCATTATTCCACCTTCCCCTCTGTTATCTCAAAGAAAATGTCCTCAAGCTTCTTATCGCCATTCTCTATATCCTGCCTGTTAACCACAGCCTTGACCTGACCCTTCATCATAATGTAGGTGGTGTCCCACAGTTCCTCCACGCTGTCAATCATATGGGTGCTGACAAGTACCATGCAGCCTTGAGCCTTGAGCTCGCCCATAATCAGCTTAAGTTCCTTTATGGCATGTGGGTCAAGTCCCACCATTGGCTCATCAAAAAGCACAAGCTTTGGCTTTGGCAGAAGTCCACAGCAGATACTTACCTTCTGCTGCATACCCTTTGACAGTTCATCACCGAATTTTTTCTTTTTATCAGTGAGTTCAAATCTGTCCAACAGCTCGTTTTTGTAATCTTTATAATTTTTGAGCTTGTAGGCTCTTGCGATAAACTCCATGTGCTCGTCAACTGTGAGGTTTGGATAGAGTGATGGCAGCTCCGGGACATAGCCCATTATGGCTTTTGCTTCAATTGATTTGTTGTTCATGCCATCAACTGTAATCTGTCCTTCATATTTTAAAAAGCCCATTATGCTTTTTATTATGGTGCTTTTTCCTGCACCGTTTGGTCCCAGCAGAATGCCTATCTGCCCATCCGGTATCTGGAATGTAATATCTGAATTTGCAACAACTTTATGATATTTCTTTGTAACATGCGAAACTTCTAACATAATTCCCTCCTAAATTTTTCAAAACTACTGGTATATATTATCATACCAACCATTTATTTTTCACATTCAAATCCTTAATATATTCTTAAAACTACTTCTTTTTTATCGTATAAAGCCTAACTGCAAGCTCGAATCCGCAGCTTCGCTGCTTCTCCGTTGCTCCGCAACTATGATTCTCGCTTTTCGTTGCCATGCATCCAGAGGAGCTGCCAGTGGCAGGTTCGATGGTTAGGACGTCCGATTTCGAAATACAGCCTTGCAAGCCAGCTTGCAGTCTGTATTTCTCATCGTACTTCTTTTATACGATAAAAAAGAAGGATGCCTCTCAGCATCCTTCAATCTCTTTGATATTAAATTCATTACCCTGCTGCAAATATGTGTGCTCACTGCCACAATAGGGACATATCTTGCCATGCTCCACCGTACCATAGGTCTTGCCACAATCCTCACAATAGGTAATTGCCGGAATCTGCTCCACATATAACTTGGCTGTCTTCATGTGTTCTGAGCGGTTTACAACCGCCCATTTCCACACATCATGAAGATAAGACTCAATTACAGTGGATACTTCTCCAAGCTCCAGTGTTACTGATTCGATTTCTGTGAGATTATTCTCTTCACAAATCTCCTCCACCATTTTAATTACATGAAATACAACACCTAATTCGTGCATTTTATTCTCTCCATATCTGACAGCGTTCCAATGACTGCCGCCAGACATTTACTCTATTTACAATTACTGCTTCGTCTTACTTTTTTCTGCTGAACTTAATCTTAATAGCCTGTTTAGCACCATTTGGAAGAATATACTTAAGCTTATCCTCTGCCTTTCTCATTGTGCTTGCTGCTGGAAGATCTCTGTGAAGATGAATAGCATCAAATTCACATCTTGTTGTACAAAGTCCACAGCCTACACACTTGTTAGGGTCTACAATAGAAGCACCACAGCCAAGACATCTTGCCGTCTCAGCCTTTACCTGTTCCTCTGTAAATACAAGCTTAGAATCACGGAAGGACTTCTTGTCAATTGACTCATTGTGTCCCGGTGTCTGACGGCCTGTATTATCATAGTTCTCAACAAGGATATCTGTCTTGTCAAGCTCCTTGTAGTAGTTTGGATTACGTCCAATTGTAAGCGATGAACCAGGCTGTACAAATCTATGGATTGAGATAGCTGCTTCCTTGCCTGCTGCGATTGCATCGATAGCAAATCTTGGTCCTGTAAACATATCTCCACCAACGAAGATGTCATCTACAGTTGTCTGGTATGTAACAGGGTCGGCAACCGGTGCTGGTCCTCTGAACTCTACAGCCTCATCCTTGAGAAGGTCTCCCCATACTGTTCCCTGTCCTACTGAAAGAAGCACATTGCTGCATGGGATTGTCATTGTATCATTCTCATCATACTGTGGGTCAAAACGTCCCTCAGCATTCTTAACCTGAGTACACTTCTTGAATACGATACCTGTAACTTTTCCATTCTCTGCGAGGATTTCCTTTGGTCCCCATCCGCCATGGAACTCAATTCCTTCTGACTCTGCTAATTCGATTTCCTCTGGAAGAGCCGGCATGATATCACGGGTCTCGAGTGATACCTGGTATACCTTTGGTGAATCGCAGCGTACTGCTGAACGTGATACGTCGATGGCAACATTTCCTCCACCGATTACAACTGTATCGCCTGTTAATTTATAATTCTCATTGTCAGTTGTCGCATGAAGGAAATCAACACCTGTCATAACGCCCTCTGCGTCCTCTCCAGGTACATTTACCTTACGTCCACCCTGACATCCAATTGCAATGTAAAATGCCTCGTATCCGTCTTCTCTTAACTGCTTAAGTGTAATGTCTTTTCCAACCTCTACACCAGTCTTAAACTCAACTCCCATCTCACGGAGAATGTCGATTTCTGCCGCAACGATATCCTTCTCAAGTACAAATGAAGGGATACCATAAACAACCATTCCGCCAAGCTTCTCGTTCTTCTCGAAGATAGTAGGCTTGTAACCTTTCTCTGCAAGATAGAAAGCGCATGAAATACCAGCAGGACCACCACCAACGATAGCAATTTTCTGGTCAAACTTACCATCAAGTGAAGGTACAACCTTCTTTGGAATGAATCTTGTTTCAGACTTAAGATCCTGCATAGCGATGAATTTCTTTACTTCATCGATAGCAATAGCCTCGTCGATTGTTCCACGAGTACAAGCATCCTCACAACGACGGTTACATACATGTCCACAAATTGCAGGAAGCGGGTTGTTTTTCTTGATTAGCTCAAGAGCGTCTGTGTATCTGCCCTGAGCTGCAAGCTTTAAGTAACCCTGTACAGCGATATGTGCCGGACAAGCTGTCTTACATGGAGCTGTACCTGTCTCATGAGTCTCGATACGATTCTTGTCCCTGTAGTTCTCTGACCACATCTCTGGTCCCCACTTCTTTTCTGATGGAAGCGGCATCTTAGGATACTGAACCTCAGATCCATCCTTCTTACAAAGCTTCTGCCCCAGTGTAGCAGCACCTGCAGGACAAACCTCTACGCAGCGTCCACAGGCAACACATTTCTCTTTCTCAACATGTGCAACATATGCTGAACGTGACATATTTGGTGTATTAAACAACTGTGATGTACGAAGGGCATAGCATACATTTACATTACAGTTACAGATAGCAAAGATTTTGTCCTCACCATCGATATTTGTAATCTGGTGCACGAAACCATTGTCCTCAGCCTTTTTGAAAATCTCCAAAGCTTCCTCTTTTGTGATGTAGTGGCCGCCCTTGTTTGTCTCAACAACATAGTCAGCCATATCACCAACTGCAATACACCAGCCTTCAGGATCATCAGCACAGCCCTCGCCGTATGTAGTACGGGAACGACGGCATGAGCATGGGCTCTTTGCATACTTTCCTTCATACTTGTCAAGCCAGTGTGAAATATGCTCTACAGAAACAGACTTATTCTCCATTCCTATAGCCTTCTCAACCGGGATAACATGCATACCGATTCCGGCGCCGCCAAGTGGAACCATTGGTGTTACCTTCTCAAGAGGAATACGGCTCATTCTCTCAAAGAAACGTCCCATCTCTGGATGCTCATCCAGCACGTCCTTATTCATATTAGCAAACTCCGCTGCTCCTGGAACATACATAGGAAGTACCCACTGCTTCTCATGCTGCGGATTCTCATAGTTCCACTCGATAATGCCCTTCTCAGACATATCAGCAAGCTGCTTTAAGAGCTCCTCTTCGCTGTACTCTGGACATAATTTCTTCATGTCTGCAAGTGTACGAGGCTTTCTTTTTTTCATCCTGATGGCAATCTCACACTGCTCATCTGTAACAAGTGGAGCGATGCCCCAGTACTCTGGTGACTCTTTTGTGAGCTTCTCTTTCCCAAGAAGAACCTCCGCACGGTCTGTAACGACTTTTCCAAGTCTTAAAACTGCCTCACGGGCTGGTTCATCATTTTTAACTGTTTCTGGTACGAATCCGCCTAATGGATCTGACATATCTAATGCTCTCCTTTTCTTATACCTTTTATCTCTTATTTTGTACTTTATTTGTAAACTAACGTTATACCTTATTTATCCGGCACAAATAATCCCAATTTTAAATTTGTGCCTTAACATCTCTTAATTTATACCTTTAATTATTTATATATCCAGCCAAATCTTATACTGGTTTAAGCTTCTTTGTAAGCCTTGACTTCTTCACGAATCCAGTCTGCCCACTCATCAAATCCCTCTCCTGTCTTTGCAGACACAAAGATAACCTTGGCATTTGGATTTAACTTCTTTATTCTCTCCTCAACGGCATCCTTTGAAAAGTCATCAAAAACACATAATGTGTCACACTTATTGATAAGAACCACATCACAAATAGAAAACATCAGTGGGTACTTAAGTGGCTTATCATCTCCCTCTGGTACAGAGAGAATCATGGCATTCTTTGTGCTTCCTGTGTCAAACTCTGCCGGGCACACAAGATTGCCTACATTTTCCAATACTACAAAATCCAAATCACTTGTACCAAACTCCTTGATTCCCTGTCTGGTCATATCAGCATCAAGATGGCACATACCACCTGTATGAATCTGAATTGCACGCGCACCTGTCTCGATAATAGCCTGGGCGTCAACATCTGAGTCAATATCTGCCTCCATGATTCCGATTTTCATCTCATCCTTGAGCATTGAGATAGTACGCTTTAAAGTAGTAGTCTTTCCTGCTCCTGGTGAAGACATGAGATTGAGAAGGAAGGTTCCCTCTTCCTTAAGCTCTGCACGGAGCTTTGCTGCATCTGCATCATTATCCTCAAAGACACTACGCTTAACTTCAATTACCTTAAAGTCTTTCATTATTACACCGCCTTATAAATACTGGTTGCCTGCTACAAAACATTGTGTCAAGTCACACGAAAGCCTTTGTTTACAAGCCTTTAATCTTCTGTGGTCAGACCAACGTTAAATTTTTAACACAATCATTAACATGATATTATCATAGTTTTTGTAAAATGTCAAGAAAATCAAGGCATGTACGCTTTTTTGTAATCAGGTTTCCCATTCTGCCTCTCTGGTATGTCCACAGATACCAGAGGGGGTTATAATTTCATCTTATAGTACATCTTTCCTATATAAGTATGGCTTATTATCCGGTTTATACAAGCCAACCGAACCTGCCACCGGCAGCTTCTCTGGATACATGACAGCAAAAACCCCAGCCACGTTTCCGCAGCCGGGGTTATATCTTAATCCATACACAGATTAGTCTCTATGCATACTAAATGTTTCCATATGATAATTCTTAAGGTTTGCTCTAATCTCACGATCATCTGCCTTGCTTAAGAGGTCATCCCTGAATTTCTTTGTAGAAATCATATCGTTAAATGAGCTTGGTCCGCCTACACAGCCACCTTCACAAGCCATTCCCTCGATAAAGTCCTCTGGAAGCTTGCCAGCCTTCATAAGAAGAAGTGCCTTCTTACACTCTGCTGCTCCGTTTGCCTTGCATACCTTACACTCTGCATCGATTCCTTTTTCCTTCAAACTCTCAAGTACAGCCGCTGTAACTCCACCAGAGTTTGCAAAGCGCTTACCATATACAGAGCCTTCCTGATATGACATATCGTCTGCCTCAAGCTCTACATCCTTTGCCCGCATGATTGCACGAATCTCGCTGTAGGTAAGAACATAGTCTGCATTACCCTCAATCTTCTGGTCCTCAACCTCTGACTTCTTGGCAATACATGGTCCTATGAATACTGTGACAGCATCCGGATCCTTTGCCTTTATCATTCTTGATACAGCAGCCATTGGTGAAATTGTTGTAGAAATCTTATCTGCCAAGTCTGGGTAATGTCTTCTAACCATATTTACAAAACCAGGACAACATGATGTCACTTTCTTCTCTCCTGCCTGATATGCCTCATACCACTCATCTGCCTCAGATGCAGCTGTCATATCTCCACCAAGTGCTACCTCAACAAATCCGTTGAAGCCAAGTGCACTCATAGCCTTCTTCCAGCTGTTCATGGTGATGTTTGGTCCAAACTGTCCCTCTGTAGCCGGTGCAGCCATTGCATATACCTTTTTACCCTCATCTTTAAGAGCCTCAATTACATTTACGATATAAGTCTTAGAACCAATTGCTCCGAATGGACAGCTATGGATACACTTACCGCAACGGATACATTTAGCCTCATCTATTACAGAAATTCCGTACTCGTTATATGTAATGGCATTTACAGGACATGCAAACTTACATGGTCTCTTAAGGTGAGCGATTGCGTTGTATGGACATGCCTGAGCACATTTTCCACACTCCTTACATTTTGCAGGATCAATATGTGAACGATGACGTCCTGCTTCAATTGCTCCAAATTTACAAGCATTGATACATGCTTTTCCTAAACAGTTCTGGCAGTTCTCTGTAACTGTGTAGCTTGAGATTGGACAGTCCTCACAGGCAGAACTGATAACCTGAATTATATTTCCATCGTCAACTGCTCCAGGTGCTTTTCCCTCAGCAAGTCTGACACGTTGGCGGATGATTTCACGTTCCTTATAAATACAGCATCTGAACTGTGGTGTTGGTCCTGGAATGATGTTGAATGGGATGTTGTCTCTTATCTCATCTAAATTTCCATCAAATGCGGCCTTAGCAACCTCATAAAGAACCTCGTGTTTAATTTTGATTACATTCTCGTCAGCGTACATATTATCTCCTTCTATAAATTCTCCTAGTGTAAATAGTTTCCAAAGCTTATCCGGCAGGTTTACTGCATATCCAAACATAAAGTAAATGTTCCCAGCTTCGTTACAAACTAGGAACATTTTACTAAAGTTTCTATGGTTTTTCTACCCTTGTACCTACCAAAAAACAATTTTTTGATAAATTTTTCACAATTTCAGCATATTGCACTAAATTACTCGTGTCGAAGGGCATCTATTGGGTTTAGATTTGCCGCCTTATATGAAGGAAGCAGTCCAAAAATAATGCCTATGGCCATTGAGAAAAGTACTGCAAGCACTGCCGCAGCCGGACTTATTGTTGTAGGTGAACCATTCAGTGATGATATTACCTTTGACAAAATCACACCCACTATGACTCCGATAAGTCCTCCAAGGCTTGTAAGCACAACTGCTTCTGTAAGGAACTGTCCAAGTATTGCCCCCTTTCCAGCTCCGATTGCTTTTTTAAGTCCAATCTCTGAGGTACGCTCTGTCACTGACACAAGCATGATGTTCATTACACCAATTCCACCTACTAAAAGTGAAATGCCCGCAATCCATATAAGCATCATATTGGTAGATGCTGATAACTGCTGCAATTCCTTTGCCTGCTCCAGCAAATCCTGAGCAGCGTATTTGATGGTATCATCACTTGTTGATATATATCCATTTAAAATATCAGCGGCTCCTTTTCCAACTGTTGTCATTGTACTGGTATCTGATGCCCTGACAATCAGATTTTCCGGCTCATCAAACTGATAAATAATAGGCCAGGTAGTATCAGGCACATAGACATTTCCGCTGGAATCACTGCCTGCATATGTGTAATAGTCATCTATGGAATTAATAACCAAATCATATTTTTCCTTCTCTCCGACTATACCCACTATCACATATGGCTCCTTCTGGATCTCAATTGTCCTGCCCA
>URLU01000036.1 GCA_900548765.1 uncultured Lachnobacterium sp. | reverse complement strand
ATCCTCATTCTTCACATTACTATTATAAGAATTCTCGTTATTAGCGTCATCCGATACTATATCAGCACTCTCAGTATCAGCAGCTTTCATTTCAGTAATGTTATCGTCAACTGCTTCTTTAGTTGCTACAGCAGCAACATTTTCAGCAACATCAGTTTTAGCAGCAATGATTTCATCATCCTGCTCTTGCTTGTCTGCCTCTTTAAACAGCTCTTCGTCCAGTTCATCCTCAGAGTCTTCTTCCTCAAGTTCTCTAAGTACATCCTTCCTCGAGTTCGCCACCCTGATTGCAAGTGCAATAATAATTATTAAGAGTATAACCAAGATTATCCCGCACACTGCAAGAATAATTGTCCTCTCAAGCTTTAAATTTGCCACCTCTGCCTGCAATGCTGTATCCGGATTCTGTGCCTCTACAACCTGCTCAACAGTTTCAACAGGAGCCACATATCTGATATATGTTTCCTCAACCGGGTCATACTGGTACCAGCCTTTTTCTCCTCTGTCATTGATACAGTATATGAGGTAGAGCTCATCATCTGCTTTCTGATATGCTGTCACATCTGCCTTTCCCTCTATTGCAAGTGTGACCTCTGCATAGTCACTAGGCACATCTGCTACATCTGGCATAAGGATAATAACATAATGTTCCTCCCCTGATATCTTAGCAAAAGGATAAATAGCCCCCTGGTCTTTATCATATACAAAAAATCCAGTATTTAATCCATCCTCACTGACCATCTTGATCAAGTCAAGGCTTCCATTGTTAAAGCTCAAGCATGGATACTCAAGATTATCAATAAGAATACTTGACAGGGTGAAGTCCTGCAGCACTTCTTCCTCTGTAATCTCAGTTGATATTCCCCAATTACTGCCATTTATCTCATAGCTTTTCTTTTCTTCCTGAGCTTCTGAATTTTCAGGGTCTGTTGCATCTCTTCTGGTTACAACAATTGTATATTTGGCAGTAACTCCATTTTCAGCCTTTACAGTTATAGTAATCGTATTCTCGCCAACCTGCAGGTTATCATTGCCAGATACGGAGGTAACCTTGGCTGTCTGGTCTGTAGGTGTTGCAGAAATAGAAAGTGATGTAACACTATTATCGACAGTTGCTGTATAGTTCTTGGTCTTAGGCGAAAATGCCGGCGACAGTGAACCATTTGATAACACTATAGACTTTAATGTATTATCTGACGACTGGGTTGTCTGTGCAGTGCTGCTGCCATCTGTGGTTCCATCTGTATTACTTCCTGTATTGCTTCCTGTATTGCTTCCTGTATTTCCTCCATTGGTGTCCGTAGGCTGCTGTGCTGTATTGTTTACTGTAACCGCAGCACTGGCACCACCAAAATCAACTGGGTTGCCATCAGCATCTCCTGCGGATCTGACAGTTGCAGTTATAGTACAAGTTCCTGCTCCCACTGCCGAAAAGCTCACTGATGCAGAATTTGGCTGCCCTGCGGCATCTCCTATTACAACAACAGTGTCATTCCCCCCTGATAAAACCCCTGTATTATCAACACTCAAAATAACATCCACACCATATCCTGATGGACACGAAACAGTAGCTGTAACTGAGCCACCAACATTTACTGTACTTGCACTCAAACCAAGTGAAACACCTTCTGCTTTTACAGTATTATCAGGGTGGACAATGAGTAATAACGCTAATGCCAGCACCATAATACCACTAACTATCTTTTTCATTTCTACCTCGCTATTGATTTATTGTTTTCTTACCAGTTATATGATTATTTAAAATTATCATATCAAGAACAGTTGCTCCGTCACCTCTTCTATTAGCATCCGCAGCCTCAAGGTATACGCTGGTCAACGTTTCCTTTCCTGTGATATGTCTATTTAATTTAATCATATCCAGAACATTTATTTTTCCATCACCATTTACATCACCATAAATGACAACCTTTGTAGATGCAATCATATTGCCACTGGTATCATAAACTGCTACGCTGTCGCCGGTGACGACATTTCCAGACTTCTCATTTCCAGACGCATCAAGTATCTTTACAGTATTTGATGATGAAAGTCCTGCTAACAATGCAGTTGTATCTGTCCCTGGCTGTATGCCAGTAATATATGTACCCACAGAATATACTGTAGATGTAAGTCCAGCATTGGTGTTAACAATCTCTCCACCTGTTGTACCAGACGAATTTCTATAAATAGTAATTGTGTATGTTCTTGCACTGCCACTCTGGGATTTGCATACTACCTGAATAGTATTATTTCCAACATTCAGATTATAGCTTCCGGTTCCCGATACTGTAGATGTCTTCACAAGTGCAGCCGCTGAAACAGTTACACTGCTAACTGAATTATCAACAACCATAGAATAGCTTGTTGTAGCTGCATCAAAGCCCGGTGTCATAGGCAATCCTGCTACCGAAAGCTTCCCCAGATAATTATTAGGATTTCCGGAAGAAGTAAATGCACATGCCGTCTGCGGCATATTCGCATATACCGGAATCACAAAATTAAAAGCCTGTTTCTTATCAGCATATCCTTTTCCTACAGACTGACCTTCTGAGATTGCACCAGACACATTACTCATATACTGGTGAGTTCCAACTGCAGCTTCACTGGATACATTAAACTTCTCCAGATATATCGTATTCTGTCCTCTGCTTATGTAATCATTTTTTATCTTGTTTGCGCCACCCTGAATAGAAAGAAGTCTGGATGACCAGCCCTGTTTTTTGGCATATTTAAGGCCTCTTACATATATAGCATCCTTTGTTGAGCCATACGCATTAAAATTAAAAAAATTATAATATCCTTCATAACCTTTGTATGTACCAGATATGAGTGGACTAGTGCCCTTTGCTCCTTGTTCCTGTCTGATTTTGGATGCGATGTGATACGAGCTGACACCCGACCGCTGTGCTATATCATATATTGAACTGGCATAATCTATTGTCTCGTTATTATTGCTGTAAGTCTTCGTACCCTGCATAAATGTCCCAGCAACAATGCTTTGAACTCCAGCTAATGACTGATTAGAATTATAAGAAATATCCTCAAACATAAATATATTTGTCTCATTTAGGAAATTCCTAGGATCCATACAATATGCCAGATAATCTCTCCCGACAGATACCCATCCCGATTCATATTCAGTCCATTTATTGGTGTACCAGTTATAAGCTCCTGAATTAGTAGATTTTTTGGAATCATCTGCCGATGACTGAACCAGATTAACACCATTTTTCATTTCCTTATCCAGCACTGTATTCCAATCCAAGCCAGTGCTTAGAGCCTGAAAAGTCCAGTTTGGATACTTTGCATGCAAGGCTGCAAGATTAGGTATGTAGCTATCTGGGAATCCTGCATTTCTAAGCTGCTGGGCATAGTCGCTGTTTCCCCCATCTGTGTATGAAACAGATATGTATCTGCCTATTGTCCAGCCATTAAAACTCTTGCCATTCTTGGTACCGCTTACGTTATACCATATGTCACTTCCCACATAGGTCTCACCTGAAATGCTCACACTGTCACCTCTGTAAAGAGAGGTAACAACAGAGTTAGTCGTTCCTGCGCCTGTTCGTACTTTAACATTGTCTCCCGTTATAGAACCTGTAGCATATGGCAGGCTGAGTGTCGCAATCTGGTCTGACATCTCATAGGTGTCTATATCCTCATCTGAACTATCATCTGATGCAGTATCATCTCCTGTCGTGCCATCTCCTGCTGCATCATCAGACACAGCTGCATCTGTCCCATCAACAGTATTTTCTCCTGTCACTGACACATAGTCACTGCGTACGTAGCTGACACATTCTGAATTATCCTTTACCAGATTGTATTTGACCTTATACCACAAGACTCCATTGGAATCATCAGCCTCATCTACTATCGTCAAAGCCTTACCATTAGTCAGATTATGGTCGATTGAATTCTCAGTGCCAGGTCCGGAACGTGCTGACACATACGCATCCTCCGGACAAACTATCTCTGCTGATTTTTCCTCATATGCATAAATAATATCAGTACCAATATTAAACTGTCCAAATACCAGTGAAACCGCCAATAATATTGCAGATATTATCCTGTAGTTTTTTCTCATTTTTACCCTCTGTAATAAATCGCCTAGTTACTCATAATTATTATAAATAACTGCATGTGGGCAGTCAACCATCAACATTTTGTATTTGCAATAATAAGTACACCAAAAATAAGCCCTGCTGTTCCTAAAAACAGACCTGAAACTGTGGCAGCCCCTAGTTTTGCAAATGATATACCAAGCATAGCTCCAAGCAGTGACACAATTCCAATAGCTCCCATAATCGCCATAATAGCAATTATCATAATAGTTTCCTTATCAAGCTTCATGACTTTTCCTCCTGTAAACCCAATTAAAGGGCTGATGTTTTCCCCCTTAACTGGCTCCTTAACTTTCTTGTTAACAGGATTATCCCACAAAATATGAGTTATAAATCAGACACTTTGTTGTTTGTTTGCAAATCCAACTGCAGCTGCAACGGGCAGCCGCTACAGATACCAAAGTATACAAGAAAAGCTGCCTATGACATATTTTTCTGCATGTATGACAACAAAAAAGCCACAACAAGCACTCTCATACTTGTCATGGCTTCCTACTAGCAACACATAAATTTTATTAAACTCAAATCACATTGTTAAAATCTCAATATCTTCAGTTTAAGCTATATACTATATGATGTAATCTTAGAATATGCTCTTAATTTTCTCCCAGATACTCTTTACAACTTCAACGACCTTCTGGAAAAAGCCTGCTGCTGCTTCCTTATCAATATTATTAAAATCTACTCCAAGCTTATCTGCCCAGCTTTTAGCCTGATTTGCAATTGAATCCCAATCCAAATCAAGTCCCTTAAGTGCATTAATTAAATCAATGAGTGTCTTGATATCATCCTCTGATAATGAAAGGTCGTATTTTTTTGCAAGTTCATCAATAGCAGCTCTGATGTCCTCATCTGTGCTGAGCTCACCATTTGCAAGCTTCTGCTTAAGCTCTGCAATTAAGGCCTCCACGCTGTCTGAATCACCATCTATGCTCTGGTTTAATTCTCCTGTTGTAACAAGCTCATTGAGGGCTGCGTCAACAACCTCTTCGTCAAGGTTGTCACCAGTCATCTCTTCATATGCCTTGAAAATACCTACAAGTGCTGCTGTTCCAGAAAGCTGGAATGGACCTGCAACAATGATGTTAGCATCTGTAACACCTGCAGTTGCAAGGGCATTTTTATACATTCCTACTGTACAGTAGTTGATATTGTATGTTGAGATATTGATTCCACTTCCTGCATCAGCCTTTGTAATTACCACTGATGAAAGGGATTTTGTTCCGATGGCACTTGAATCCATATAAGAATCCAGATAGCTGTGCTCCTCCTGATTGTTGATGTATACAACATCATAATTACCAAGAGCTGCCGGATCAATTCCCATATATCCAAGCACTGTGTTTCTCTGTGCCTCTGTAAGGTCTGCACCAAGAGCAAGATATGGTTTGTCATTTTCTGTAATTACAACCTGATCTGTTGTATCAGCGGTATCTGCTGTTGTACTACCTGCTGTGGTATCTGCTGTTGTACTGCCTGCTGTGGTATCTGCTGTTGTACTGCCTGCTGTGTCAACTGCTGTATCTGCCGATTCGTCTGAGGTTGTAACTACTCCCGCATCTGAATCGTCTGTTGTACCCTCAATTGCAGCATCAGTCTCTGGATCTGCAGTCTCTGTTGCAAAAGCTGTGTTTACACTTCCACATAAGAGGGTTGCTGCAAGCACTAAGCTTGTAATCTGCTTGATTCTCTGATTAATTTTTTTATTCATCATATGCTCAATTCCTTTCATAAATCCATTTTTATTTTCATGTATTACCACTTTTATTACTATGCAATATCACATTATAGCTTCTACGTATATAGCCATACACGATTTTATTTCCATGTGTATTGTATCTGCAGGCCATTATTACAGAACTCAATATCCGCTGTGCTTCCGCTGACAATCGGCATCATCGGCGATAAATGTCCTATATCCAGGTCCATGAGAATAGGCACATTGTACTCAGCCAGAACATCAATCACCGCCCTGTACTGGTCAATGCCGAACATCTCCTGTCCATAGGCCGCATATGGTCTTCCTATGAGAAAGCCCTTTACATATTTGAACCAGTCTGTATTCTTTAACTGACCAAGTCCGCGTCTAATCGACATAATATTTAAATCACAGGCTTCAAGAAACCAGATTATACCATCCTCCTTATACTTTTCATTGAAGGAATCAACATAATCATATTTTGTCCCTGCTATTCCAAGCAGGCAGTCAAGGCATCCTCCAATCAGCCTTCCACTAAACTTTATGGCTTTACTTGTTAGTCTGTATACAGCATTTTCATCCGGCACATATGCCTTCATGTCTATATACTCGGTCAGGTTAAATCCAACATATGGATGTGCTTCATCCCTCAGACTGTTTCTCTCCCATTGGAAATAATTTCTCACAACTGTTCTTTTGCCCGTAAAAAGGTCAAAGGCATCCTGCAGTGACCTATGCCATTCTTCCATCCCAAATGAGCCTGCGCAGGGTCCATAGATTGCTGCCGTATCACAGATAGTGGTGGATAGAAATGTAAAATTCGTATTATCCGAAAATCCCATATACCACTTAGGTCTGGCTTCAATTATTGCCTCAAAGTCCATATACGGAATAACCTCGCACATCAGCTCACCGCCGCCACAGGAAATAAGTGCATCATTTTTTTCACTCAGATAGTATTCATTCAGCTCTTTTCCACAAAGCTCCGGTGTGTTGCTGATTCCTATTCCCTTATCAGCCCTGCAGTTTGGACCCAAGTCCAGATTATACCCCAGTGCCTTAAATTTGTCCAAGGCAAGATCAAAACCACTGGAATATGGTTCTGTTGCACATCCAAAGGAGGGTGCTACAAAACCTATTGTTCCACCTTTTTTTATGAATTGAGGATATCTCATATATTTCCTCCCTGATTCCAATATCTAATTACGCCTTATCTTACCACATCTGTATTTTTTTGCAACATTAACATTTTATCGTATAAACCATCACTACAAGCTCGAATCCGCAGGTTCGATGGTTAGGGCGTCCGATTTCAGAACATAGCCTTGCAAGTCAGCTTGCAGTCTGTATTCCTCATCATACTTCTTTTATTGCATGCTTTGGTATACATAAAACCTGCCACTGGCAGCTTTTATTGCATACTTAGGCATAAAAAGGGAGATGCTCCTGCATCTCCCAAAATGTTATCCTAAACTAAATCCCACCTTATATTTCATTTTCTGTCTCTGATAATGGCAATAGGCTTCAATCGTCTTGCCTATAGACAGCTCCTTGTTGTAGTTGAATCTGGTGTCATAGCTGATTCCCTGCCTGTTGCACCAGTTGTATATATCATTAATTCCAAGGTGATTAACCGTTCTGATATTTTCCATAAACATCTCAATCTTGGAAATTTCCTCTTCGTTGTTTACAAATAACTGAAACACTGTATTTGGACACTCAATAAGTATTGAACCTATACTTTTTTTTCTCATGCCATCTTCTCCTTTCGGATAATCATTAGTGGTACATTGGTACCAAATATATACATTATAATACTATACTTAAGGATAAAAGAAAAGCCTTTTTTCTCAATTTCAATATCTTGTTTGACTACACTCCCTCACAATCAAAATCTGGTATAAAACTCTCCTCTGCAACGTCTCCCTCCTGTATAAATCCCTTGTCTACACCAAGGTCAATGGCATAATCCACATACTCGTCATACTCTTTTTCCGTCACCTTCCGGTTAAGTTCAGGAAAACCTTCCACATTAGGAAGCGGTGTAAACTGGCTCATGAGGCTCAAATAAATGCTGTCACCATAAGTCTCGTACAAATACCTGACAATTGCCTTTGCATCCTCCAAAAGGCCTGGAAGCAAAAGCTGCCTCACTATTACCCCCTTTTCCATCAGCTCTGTCTCATCATTAAAAACAGGCTTGGGCTGCTGTCTTACCATCTCCGCAATCGCAGCCTTTGCAATTTCCGGATAGTCCATGGCATGGGAATATTTTTGTGCAAGTACAGAATCCATATATTTAAAATCAGGCAGATAGATATCAACAATTCCTTCTAACATCTTGATTGTATCCACTTTCTCATAGCTGCTTGTATTGTATACAATTGGAAGCTTCAGTCCCTCATCCCTCGCCTGCTCCACTGCCCATATGATATGAGGCACATACTGTCCCGGTGTTACCAGATTGATATTGTTTGCACCTTTTTCCTGAAGCTCCAAAAATATCTGCTTCAGTCTTTCCTTTTCTATTTCTTTTCCTGCCTTACCTCTTGATATCTTATCATTCTGACAAAATACACAGTGAAGGGCACAGCCACTGAAAAATACAGCCCCGGAACCAGACTCTCCTGAGATACATGGCTCTTCCCAGAAATGCAGGGCTGCTCTTGCAACTTTTAGTTTTCCAGAAACCATACAGGTGCCAGCCTTTCCTGCCTTTCTGTTAGTATTACAGTTTCTCGGACATAATATGCAATTTTCGTAAAGTTTATTAATTTCCATAGTTTACCCTTGATTAATACCCTGAAACATACTAAAATGTACAGGGATTTTACTTAATTAACTTAATTTTATTTACAAGGAGATTCAAATGACTCATTCAAATTGTCTGGTTGCCCAGTCCGGCGGTCCTACAGCCGCTATAAATTCAAGCCTCGCAGGAGTTATTTCAGGAGTAATCAACTCTGAGAAATACGACGTCTGCTATGGTGCCATAAACGGCATTCTCGGTATACTGGGTGAAAACTACCTTAATTTAAGTAACTTATTTTCTGCACCAGGTCTTTTGGACAAGCTTAAATCCACACCGGCCATGTACCTGGGTTCATGCCGCTACAAGCTTCCAGACTATAAGGATGATGATTCTTCCTATGTATTCATCTTTAATCAATTCGCCAAGCTTGATATCAAAGCCTTTTTCTATATCGGTGGAAATGATTCAATGGACACCGTATTAAAATTATCTGATTATGCAAAAAAAATCAATAGTGATATAAAAATTATAGGTATTCCAAAGACTATAGATAACGACCTCTGCATGACAGACCACACTCCGGGCTTTGGTTCTGCGGCAAAATACATCGCTTCAACCATGCTTGAGATTGCCCATGATACCTTTATATATGCTGTTAAAAGTGTAACAATTGTTGAGATTATGGGACGTGACGCAGGATGGCTCACTGCAGCCAGTGCCCTTGCCAGAGGTGATTACAACACAGCACCTCATTTCATATATCTGCCTGAGGCTGCCTTCAACAAGGACAAGTTCCTCTCTGATATAAAGGAAGCCTTAAAGACCAAAAACAATGTAATTGTTGCGGTATCTGAGGGTATCAGGGATGAAAATGGTGATTATATCACTTCATCAAAGGCTGTCTCTGACCAGTTCGGCCACCAGCAGTTAAGCGGTGCCGGAAAAGCCCTGGAGTTTCTGGTAAAGGAAAACATCGGCGTCAAGGTCCGTTCTGTAGAAATCAATGTGCTTCAAAGATGTGCTTCACATCTGGCTTCACTTACAGATATAAATGAAGCCTTCGCTCAGGGACAAAAGGGTGTTGAGCTGGCAGAAGCCGGTGAGACTGCAGCAATGGTCTGCCTCAAGAGAGTATCAAATTTTCCATACAAGGTGGAAATTTCCCATGCCCCAATTAATAATATTGCCAATGAAGCGAAATCCGTGCCTAGAGAGTGGATAAATGAGGATGGAAATGACATCACTCAGGATTTACTGGATTATCTCTATCCACTGATTCAGGGTGAGGTCACTATAGAATATGAGCGTGGCATACCAAGCTACATGAATGTGTCACACCTTCGTGGTAAGAAATCAAACTAATGCAGCTAAGCCGCCACTGGCAGCTTTTCCCGCATGCTTTGGCATTTTTAGACACTTAGTATGCTACACTACAAACAACGCATCATATTTTTGTACAAAAAAACTCTCCACAACTATATATCAGTTGCGGAGAGTTTTCTAATTTTATCCTAACTACATTTCTTAACAAAATACACTGTATATAAGTATATCAGCACAGCTTGAATCACTGTAAATCTCAGCAAATAAATCTAACCTGCCTCAAACTGCGAATTATACAGGTTTGCATAGAAACCATTCTCTTTCAGCAGTTCCTCATGTCTGCCCTGCTCTATTATCTTACCATCCTTCATCACAAGGATTACATCTGCATCCCTGATTGTAGAAAGTCTATGGGCTACAATAAAGCTTGTACGTCCCTGCATCATCTTGAGAAATGCCTTCTGAATCTTAATCTCTGTACGGGTATCAATAGATGATGTCGCCTCATCCAGAATAAGCATTGGTGGCAGGCAGAGCATAACTCTTGTTATACATAGGAGCTGTTTCTGCCCCTGAGACAGATTACCTCCGTCCTCGGTGATAACTGTGTCATAGCCCTTTGACAGTCTCTTGATGAAGCTGTGGGCGTGAGTAGCTTTTGCAGCCTCTATGATTTCCTCGTCTGTGGCCTCCGGTCTGCCCATGCAGATATTATCTCTGATAGTTCCATTTTTAAGCCATGTCTCCTGAAGCACCATGCCGTAGTTTTTCCTCAGGCTGTGTCTGGTCATTTCCTTTATATCATGCCCGCTCACCTTAATCTTACCGCTGTTTACATCATAGAATCTCATAAGCAGGTTAATCAATGTGGTCTTTCCACATCCGGTTGGTCCTACGATTGCAACTCTCTGTCCCTGCTCTACATGCAGGTTAAAGTCTTCGATAAGCTTCTGGTCCGGCTCATATGAGAAATATACATCTTCAATATCCACTTTTCCATCTGCATCATCCAGCTCGTAAGCATCCTCTGCATCCGGGATTTCCCTCTCAACCTCTATGAGCTCAAAGATTCGTGATGCACAGGCAATAGCGTTCTGAAGCTCTGTTATGACGCCTGATATCTCGTTAAATGGCTTGGTATACTGGTTAGCATATGACAAAAAGCATGTGAGCTGTCCCACTGTTATACCGCCGAGAATGGCAGATATTGCACCAAAGACACCTACACTGGCATATACAATCGCGTTCACAAATCGAGTTGTCGGGTTTGTAAGGCTTGAGAAAAACGTAGCCCTTAACGAATACTGGCTTAATCTGTCATTTATCTCATCAAACTGCTCTATAGCCTTTTTCTCATGATTAAAGGCTACAAGCACCTTCTGATTTCCAATCATCTCATCGATTAAAGCTGTCTGCTCTCCTCTTGTCCTGGACTGAAGCTGGAACATAGAGTAGGTTCTCTTTGCTATAAAGCTTGCAGCCACAAGCGATAAGGGTGTAAGCACTACCACAACAACTGCGATTTTTACATTTATTGTGAGCATGAAAATAAGTGTACCAACTATGGTTGCAGCTCCTGTGAAGAGCTGTGTAAGTCCAAGTAAAAGACCATCTGCAAAAGTATCTACATCCGATATAATTCTGCTGACTATATCTCCATGAGAATGACTGTCGATGTAAGACAATGGTATTTTCTCAATATTTTCAAAGGCATCCGTTCTTATATCACGTATAACATTGTAGGTCATCTTGTTGTTACATACATTGGTAAGCCATTGGGCGATTGCAGCAAAAGCAACTGCTATGACTGCCTTTATGACAATCTGCATTATTCCGTCAAAATCAACCTGTCCCTTTCCTATAATCAAGTCGATTGCACGTCCTGTCAGAATAGGGAAATACAGGGTCAGGGCCACCGTAACAATTGACAGGGCAAGAGCTGCTATCAAAAGAGGAATGTATCTCTTGATATACTTAAATACTTTCTTTAAGGTAACTGCCTGATAGCTGTTCTTTTTATCTTGCATTAGAAGCACCTCCTGTCAATTCCTCTTTCTTAAACTGAGACTCATAGATTTCTCTGTAGGTCTCACAGGAATCAAGAAGCTCATCATGGGTTCCTGTTCCAACAATCTGACCATCATCCATTACAATGATTTTGTCTGCAAACATTATGGATGATGTTCTCTGGGAAACTATAAATATAGTTTTAGTTCCCTGCATATTTTTAAGAGCTTTTCTCAAGGCTGCATCTGTTGCGAAATCAAGAGCTGACGCACTATCATCCAATATGAGTATATCAGGATTTTTGACAACTGCCCTCGCAATTGTAAGTCTCTGCTTCTGTCCTCCGGACAGGTTTCGTCCTCCCTGCTCAATGATATGCTCAAGTCCGCCTTCCTTGCCCTTGACCACGTCCTCAGCCTGGGCAATTCTTACGGCATCCCACATTTCTTCCTCTGTCGCATCCTCGCTGCCCCATCTTAAGTTATCCGCAATAGTACCATGGAACATGACAGCCTTCTGCATTACCATGCCAATCTTATCTCTAAGTGCAACAATTGGATAATCCTTTACATCCACGCCCTGTATCTTTACAGAACCGCTGCAGGCATCATAAAACCTCGGAATCATGCTGACCAGCGTGGTCTTTCCAGAGCCCGTTCCACCAATTACACCAATTGTCTGTCCTTTTTCCACAGAAAGATTAATATCTGTAAGTGCATCCTCTGTAGAACCTGCGTATCTCATGCAGGCATGGTCAAACTCAACCATAGGCGCACTCTCATCAGGCTCAAGGTCTGTAAGCTGCTTTTCATCTGTATTTGGGATAGAAGCCTGAATTTCAAATACATCCTGTATTCTATTGCCACAAGCGATAGATTTATTTACATTCACAATGAGATTTGCAAGCTTTACAAGCTCCACAAGTATCTGTGACATATAGTTCACAAGAGCAACAACCTCACCCTGGGTAAGGATTCCTGCATAGGTCTGTTGTCCGCCTATCCAGATTACAAAAAGTGTTGCAACATTAATGATAATAAATGTAAGCGGATTCATAAGGGCTGAAATCCTGCCGACCGCCATCTGCATGCCTGTAAGGAATTGGTTATCCTCGTTAAAGGTCTCTATCTCATCCTCTTCCTTATTGAATGCCCTGATAACTCTGGCTCCCTCAAGGTTCTCTCTGGTTCTTCCCAGTATTTTATCAAGTCCGCCCTGTACCTTTTTAAATCTAGGGACACTGAGTGCCATTATTCCGAATACAACCATTGATAAGAGTGGAATTGTGACAACAAATACAAGTGCTCCCTTAACATCTACTGTAAATGCCATTATCATTGCACCGAAGACGATAAATGGTGAACGGAGAAAAAGTCTCAGCACCATGTTAACTCCGGACTGGGTCTGGTTTATGTCACTGGTAAGTCTGGTGATTAAGGTAGATGTACCTAAAGTATCCATCTCATTAAAAGACAAGGTCTGGATATGCTCAAACAGATGGTGTCTAACCTGTGTGGAAAATCCCACTGCCGCCTTTGCAGAGAAATACTGGGCTGTAGCTGCACTGATAAAGCCTACAACTGCTAAAAGTACCAGCACACCGCACATCTTGTACACATATGCTCTGTCACTGTTTGCAATACCATTATCAATAAGGGCTGCAACAACAAGCGGCACTATTAGTTCAAAGGACGCCTCCAGCAGTTTGAATAAGGGTGCCAGAACCACTTCTTTTTTGTAGTTTTTCAGGTAAATTAGTAATTTTTTCATCTTGACTGGTCTCCACAAAAAAGTCATGACATATGCCATGACTTTTTTATATTATAATTTATTTGTTCTCAGTATAAAACTTCTTAATTGCCTCAAAAGTCTCAGGGCTTATAATGTGCTCTACCCTGCAGGCGTCCTCGCTGGCAATCTCCTCTGGAACCCCTAATTTAACAAGACATTCTGACAAAAGCTTATGTCTCTCATATATCATTTCTGCAATATGTCTGCCACTCTCAGTAAGTGTGATAAATCCGGCATCGCTTACGATAATATGTCCCTTTTCCCTGAGATTCTTCATTGCGATGCTTACACTTGATTTTTTGAAGCCAAGCTCGTTTGCTATATCAACAGAGCGCACCACCGGAAGCTTCTCGCCCAACATTAATATTGTCTCCAAATAGTTCTCTGATGATTCATTGCTATGCATTAAAATACCTCCAAAATAAAATTTATCCTATTATAGCATAATACAAGTCTTTATGCTACACCATATCGCTCAAAGAATTCTGTCCTGCAACATGGTTTGCTGTAAAAATACCCCTGAATATAATCAGGCTCCATAATGTTTAACCTGTGAAGCTCATCCTCAGTCTCCACGCCCTCAACCACAATCTTGAGTTCCACACTGTGAACCAGATCAATAATATGCTTCATGAGTGTATTCTCATAAGAGTTGTTGAGTGCCTT